>JACPDV010000661.1 GCA_016183835.1 Armatimonadota bacterium | reverse complement strand
CGGCGGGCCGAGCAACTTGATGCCGCCCGCGCTGCGGCTACAGGAGAACCGCCGGATCCTCGCCGGCGCGCGCGAGTGGGGGGCGCCGTACGTGATCTGGTGGTCCCTGGCGGGCACCGCGGGCGACAACAGCCTCCAGCGGCCGGCCTGGGAGGGTGGCGCCAAGCTGACCCCGTGGTACTGGTACTACCGCGCCTACCATGCCGCGGACGATCCGCTGGTGGTGGAGGACTTCGCCGACGACCCGCACGGCCCGGCGGGCGGCGACTTTGACGAGGCGGGGTATGCGGTCAACCGGCTCGGCGGGCGGCGCGAGGTGAGTGCCGGCACGTTCGCGTGCGTCCTCTCGGAGGGGCCCTACAGCGACAAGCTCTACCTGCGGTTCGGCGAGCACGGCGGGAGGTGGTCCACGAGCCTCATGCACCTGGACGCGGCGCGGTTCAGCGACCTGGTGGTGTGGGCGGCCGGCAAGTGCCCGCTGGCCGTGGAGCTCCACGACGGCGGCGGCGGCGCGGCACGGCTCCCTGTGCGTGGTTCACCCAACGACGACCCAATCGCCAAGCTCCCGCTCGCGAGGTTCAGAGGCGTCAAGCTCAGCGATCTGGAGCGGTTGGATGTGGTCTCCTCAAGCCCGGGCCAGATACGCCTGGAACGGCTGGGCTTCGTCGCCAAGGGCGACGGCACGTGGGGCGACGGGACGAACAGCCCGCACCCATCGCGCGCGGCGCTGATCGCCCTGCAGTCGTCGGCGGAGCCGCTCCCGGTCCCGGCGCCCGCTGCCTCACGGGTGAGCTTCGTCCGCCTCCGCCCGGCCGGCGCCATCCACGCCCCGAAGCTGAACGACGTGCCCCTGGCCGACGAACTGCTCCCCGGCCAGGAGCTGACGCTGCGCGCCGGCGGCACCGGCCACCTCCGCTTCGGCCCGCTGGCCTCGCTGCTCGATGTGAAGCGCCCGGAGCAGGCCGGGCTGTCGGCGCATGGGTTGGTGGGCTTCCCGGAGTACCACTCGCTGCAGCCCGACCACGCGGCCGACGAGCACTGGCTGGAGTGGCACTGGTCCGGTCCTTACCCGGTGCGCTGGTTCCGGCTGACGCTCTACGGCAGCCAGCGCACCGGCACGAAGGCCGCGGCGGCGATGCGCTACAGCCTTGACCAGAAGACCTGGCAGGACGCGCTCGTGGACCCGCGCGAGTGGGACGAGACCAACTGGGTCGGCCGCCCGCCGGCGGAGTTTCAGCCGGTGCGCGAGCTGTGGCTGCGGTTTGCCCTCCTGCCCGACCGGACGCTCGCCGACTGGCCCTGGACTGCCGGCATCACCGACCTCCGCGTCGACCTGACCCTCGACGCCGAGCGGTGCGTCCTGCCGCCGTTCGCCGGATTGGAGTATCGCGATGCTGGTCCTGGTGACGGGTACCGAGGGCTGCTGGGCCTGGACGGGTAGTGAGCGCGCCGCGCTTCAGCGGTCACTGCAGAGCCGGCGCAGGAGGCTCGAGCCGAACAGATCCTCGCCTCGCCCGACGCAACGCCGGATCAGCAGCACCTTGAGGAACAGGCCGAGGAACTTGGTCTCGACCTCGACCGCGAGCGGGGCGCCGGTGTCGGGATCGACCTTCTGCGCCAGCCCGAACGGCCGCTCGAAGTGCTGGAGCACGGCCTCCAGAAGTCTGTCGCCCGCTCGGGTGTAGCGCTCGTCGCCCGTGAGCCGGCCCAGCTTGTAGAGGTCGATGCAGAAGTCCGTCTGGGGATCCAGCCACGCCTCGCGGAGGTCCTCGTGCTCGGGCAGCAGGCCCGCGCGACCGAGGTGGGCCAGCCACGCGTCGGCGCAGGCGCAGGCCCACTCCAGGGCCGGGCTCGCCTGCAGATCGACGTGGAGGTCGAGGAGCGTCTCGATCACCGAGTGGGTCTCGCCCAGGCGGACCCGCCAGGCGAGCCGCGTGGCCGGGTCGTAGTAGTTGGCGAAGCGGCCGTCCGGAAGGCGGAAGGCGGCCAGGGCCAGCAGCCAGCGGCGCAGGGCGTCGGGGATCGGCTGCGCCCACGGCTCGTCACGGGCCGCGCGCCAAAGGGCCAGCAAGGCCATCACCAGGTAGGCGTCGCCCTTCACCAGGAAGGTGACGCCCAGCCCCGGGCGGTGTCGCGCCCGGAACTGGAGGTCGAACAGCGTCGCGGCGCCCGGACAGCGCGTGGTCACCCAGCGCCGAAACAGGCCGTGCTGCCGAAACGAGGGCGTCTGGAGCCACGGCAGAAGGAGCTCGCGGGCCCGCACCAGGTACTGCGGGTCGCCCGTGTCGGCGAAAGCGTTGACCAGCGCCTCGCCCACGTAGGCGGTGTTGCACGGCTCCGCCAGGGGCACGGTGAGCAGCCGCCGGCGGCCCGCGAACCAGCCGCCATAGGAGAGCTGCCCGCCGTGGCGGGCCAGGCCGAAGAGCGCGTCGAACAGACGGTCGCGAGCCCGTCCGACGGTCTCCTGCCGGGAGAGGCCGGCCATCTCGACGAGGCCCCACACCGTGTCGCCGATCCGCAGCGCGTCGAAGTACTCCAGGCCGGGCCGCGCCGGCGTGGGCCGGAGCATCACCAGGCCGCTGTCCCGTTGGTAGAGGGTGGCCAGGCGCACGGCCTGGGTCACCGCCCAGTCCTGCAGGTCGGGGCGCGCCAGCCACTCGCCGACTCGCCAGACGTACTGCGCGTAGTCGCCGAGCTCGTCGGGGAGCCCGCGAGGGTCGGTGATGGTGCCCGTGTCCACGTTGACCCGGCGCGCGAGGAGGTCGCCCTCGAGGGTGTAGCGCTGCACCAGCCCGTCGGCGATGGTCGCGGCAGCCGCCGCTAGCCGCGTTTCGTCCATAGCGAGACCCAGCCCTTGCAGACGTAGCGCAGCAGGCCCCGCCAGCGGACCGACTGGAAGCGGCCGTAGGGCAGCGGCGTAACCCCGACAGCCCGCTCGTAGCGGAATCCGCGCCGCAGCAGCCGCCGGACCGCGAACGGGGTGATGGGGCAGAACGGCCCGCGCAGACCCGCCGACGGATTGGACCGGTGCTTGTCGACGCGCCACAAGAGGTAGTACGGCGAGCAGGCGTTGCTGAACAGGAGCACCAGCCGGCCGTCGGGCTTCAGGACGCGGCGCATCTCCTCCACGATCGGCCCCGGGTCGGCGAAATGCTCGAGGTGGTGGGCGCAGAACACGTTGTCGACGCTGGCGTCTTCCAGGGGGAGCCGCCCTCCCTCGTAGACGCTGTAGTGTACGTCGAGGTCGCTGCCCATGTCGCCGCGCTTCTCCTGCAGGAACCGGGCGATCTCAGGCGCGAGCACCACGGCCTCCACGGTACCCTGGAACTTGCCGCGGCGGTGCAGCTCGAACATGTGGTTGCCGGAGAACGGCGCGAAGACGACGGTGCGCCCCGCCATTACGGGCACGGAGGCCATCTCGGCTTCGAACTCGCCCTTCATGAACGGCCGGTAGAAAGCGGTGCTGGGCGACTTGGCGCGCACGCTGTAGTTGACGTATTCCTGAAGCTGCGAGACGGTCCACTGCCGCGGGTGCCAGGACGCCGGCGGGCCAGCCGCCTCGCCGCTCCAGGCGAACTCGTTCCAGCAGACGACGTCCTCGTATGGCCGCCGGGCCGGTGTGCTGAACGATT
>JACPDV010000660.1 GCA_016183835.1 Armatimonadota bacterium | reverse complement strand
GCGCCTGCGCCGACGTGGGCTACTGGATGCGGGCCGGACTGGACCCGATCGCGAGCATCCAGAAGCTGAGGGATCACCTGATCACGATCCAGATGCACGACCTCAGTGCGTTGGCGCCGGACGGCCACGACGTGCCCTGGGGCACCGGCGTGGGCCAGACCGAGAAGCTGATCCTGGAGATGCAGCGGCTCCACCTCCAGCCGGTCATGTTCGGACTCGAGTACTCCTACAACTGGACCACCTCGATGCCCGAGATCGCCCAGACCGTCGCGTTCTTCAACGACCTCAGCCTGCAGACGGTGGAAAGGACGGAGCGATGACAGCTACGGACAAGACCGGGTCAGCCGCGCCGCTGCTGACCCGCCGGGAGATGCTCATGGGGGCCGTCGCCACCACGCTCGTACTGCCCACGCTCACCCGTGGTCAGGTCGCGCCGAGCGAGCGGCTCGGCGTCGCCGTGATCGGCCTGGGTGCCATGGGCAGCGGGCACCTGGGTTACTGCCTGGGCAACCCCGCGCTGCAGGTGCTGGCTGTCTGCGACGTGGACCGGACCCGTCGCGAAGACGGATTGCACCGCGCCGAGGCCACCTACGCCGCCCAGGCCGCGTCCGGCACCTTCAAGGGTGTGACGGCTTACAACGACTACCGCGACATCCTCGCCCGGCCGGACATCGACGCCGTCCTGATCGCCACGCCGGACCACTGGCATACGCTCCAGTCCATCGACGCGGCCAAGGCCGGCAAGGACGTCTACTGCGAGAAGCCCATCACGCTCACCCTCGCCGAGGGTCGCCGGCTGGCCGAAGTGATGCAGACCTACGCCAGGGTGTTCCAGACCGGCACGCAGTACCGCTCCATCACCACCATCCGCCGCGTGGTCCAGTTCGTGCGGGGTGGCGGGCTGGGGAAGGTGAAGCGCGCCTTCACGCTCTGGTCGAAGGTGGAGGGCGGCTACACCCCGGTGAGCTACCCACTGCCCGCGGAGCCGGTGCCCGATGGGCTCGACTGGGACCTGTGGGTCGGACCGGCGCCGTGGCGGCCGTACAACAGCCGGTTCCACCGCAACCCGATCCCCGGCGTGGTGCCCTGGGCGTTCTGCGACGATTTCGGCGCCGCGTCGGTGACGTGGCACCATTCGCACGCCGCCGACGTGACGCAGTTCGCGCTGGGCGTCGAGGAGACCGGGCCCATCGCGATCCACCACCCGGTCGACGGGAAGTACCCGACGCTCACCTACCAGTACGCCAACGGCGTGCTGGTGCACCTGGTCGACGACTGGGGGATGGTGAAGCGGGTCTACCACGCGGTGCCGGACAGCGCCCGACTGGAGGGCAACTTCGGCGGCGTCTTCGTCGGCGAGCGGGGCTGGCTCACCGCCCTCTACGGCACCAACCGGTGCGAGGGCGAGCCCGAGGCCCTGTTCGAGGAGATGGGCATGCCGCGCCACGATGCGGGCTGGGGCAACGACCACCACCAGAACTGGCTGGACTGCATCCGGACGCGAGGGCGCACCAGCACCGACGGGGAGATCGGCCACCGGGCGGCCTCGCTGGGCCACTTGGCCCACACCGCCTTCAAGCTCAACCGCAGCCTGAAGTGGGACCCGGTGAACGAAGTCTTCACGGACGATGCCGAGGCGAACCGGCTCCGCTCCCGCGCCATGCGTGAGCCCTGGCGGATGTAGCGAGGACCCTATGCGATCACGATGCTTCGCGGCCTGTCTCGCCCTGCTCGCCTCTTTGCCGGCGACCGCGCAGCGCACGCCCGTGCCGCTCAACGACTACACCCGCCTCGGGCAGCGGTTCACCGCCAGCCAACCACTGGACGCCATCCGCGTCTGTATGCCGACTTGGTACGGCACCGACGGCGGTGTCACCCTGACTCTCTGGGACTCGCCCGAGCGGAAGAAGGAGCTGGCCGAGCGGGTGATCCCGCTGGTGCGCGACAACGAGATGGTCGAGCTGCCCTTCGCCAAGCCGCTGGCGGCGGGCACCTACTACTGGGAGATCACCAACCGCACCGGCACCACGCGCATCGGGCTGTACTGCGACGCGCTGCCGGCGGACACGGCCGAGTGTGCCTTCCGCGACGGCAAGCCGGACCCGCGCGGGCGCTTCGTCATGGAGATGGTCGTCGCGCCCCCACCGCCCCCGGTCGGGAGCGACCTGATCGTGGCGCTGTACGTCGGCCACCCCGACCAGCAGGCGTTGGCGTGCCGGCAGGCGGCCATCCACGGCACGGCGGCGTGCGTGCCCCCGCTGGCCCGGCTGCTGGCCGACCCGCAACTCTCGCATCTGGCGCGCTATGCGATGGAGGACATGCCGGACAAGTCCGTCGACGCCGCGTTCGAGGCGGCGCTGGGCCGGTTGAGCGGCAGTCTGCTGGTGGGGGTGATCAACTCCGTGGCGGTGCGGCGCGACGCCGGTGCGGTGGGCCGCCTGGCGGAACTGCTCACCAGCGGCACTCCGGAGGTGGCGAGTGCCGCCGCCATCGCCCTGGGGCGGATCGGTACGCCGGCAGCCGCCGCGGCGCTCGGCCGGATGTCGGCCAGCCAGCCCACGGCTTACGAAGCCGCTCTCTACGAGGGCTGCCTGGCCTGCGCGGCACGCCTGATGGTGGACGGCCGCAACGCCGACGCGATGCGACTGTACGACCGGTTGCGTTCGCCGGCGGCGCCGCGGGCAGTGCAGACGGCGGCGGCGCGCGGCGCGGTGCTCGCCCGCGGGCCGGCGGGCCTCGTCCTGCTGCGGCAACTGCTCCACCGCGACGACCCGGACCTGCGCGGCGTGGCGCTCTGGATCGCCCAGCACGAGTTGCCCGGCAGCAACGTGACGCTCGGCCTGGCCTCCGAGCTGGAGCGACTGCCCGCCGACTCGCAGGCGCTGTTGCTCACGGCGTTGGCGGGACGCGGCGATCCGGCGGCCCTGCCGGCGCTCGAGCTGGCCTCGGCCAAGGGCGACAAGTCCGTCCGGTTGGCGGCGATCGTCGGCCTGCCCCGGTTCGGCGGCGCTGCGGCACCCGGCCTGTTGGGTCTGCTCGATGATCCCGATCCCGAGCTTCGCCAGGGCGCGCAGAACGGGCTGGCCGGCTTGCCGGCGAAGGACGCCGCGGCGGTCGCCACGGGCCTGCTGCAGAACCCGGCCGCGGCCAGGCGGCGATCCGGCATCGCGCTGATCCAGCGCCGCCTGCTGCCCGGATTCGGCGCTCGCCTGGCAGCGGCCCTGCGCGACCCGTCGCCAGAGGTGCGGTTGGACGCCGCGAAGGCGTTGGCGGAGCTTGCGGGCGCACCCGGGATTCCGGCGCTTCGCGACGCCTTGGTGGCTTCCGCCGACGGCGGCGAAGCGGAGGCGGTGGAGCGGGCCCTGTCCGCCGCGTGCGGGCGAGCCGGCGATCCCGAGGCCGTGGCGGGGCAGTTGCTGGCCGGCATGGAGCAGGCCGCGCCGCCGCGGCGGGCTGCCCTGGTGCGGGTGCTGGGCACGGTTGGCGGCGCGCGGGCGCTAGGCGTGGTGCGGGACGCGCTTGCCGGGCCGGCCGGCGAGGTGCGCAACGCCGCGCTCGACGTGCTCTGCGCCTGGCCGACCGAGGCCGCCGCGCCGGACCTACTGCGCCTGGCCCGCGACCCGGCCGCGCCGGCGGAGGGGCTCAAGTGCCTGCGCGGGGTGCTCCGCCTGGCGGCGAGCCCGGACATCGAGGCCGGCCGGCGGCTACAGCTCTGCCGTGACGCCGGCGGCCTGGTGCAGCGCGACGAGGAGTGGCGGCTTCTGTTGGGCGCACTCGGCGGGACTGGCTCTTTCGACGCGCTGGACCTGGTGATGCCCCACCTGGAGGCGCCGGCCACCAGGGAGGAGGCGTGCGCCGCCGTCCTCGGCCTCGCCGAGAAGCTGGTGGCACTCCCCGAGGCGGCGCGGCTGGCCGGCCCGCTGGAGCAAGTGGCGCGCCTGACCACCAACCCGGACTTCGCGCAGAAGGCGCGGGCGCTGCTGGAGCAGGCCAAGCCGGGGAAGTGAGCGCTGCTCCCCGCCCTTGAGCCGCACCGCGCACTCTGTTACGCTGGCGGCTGGGAGCTGTCCATGCCGCGTCGCCGCGTTTGGTTGGGCTGGCTGCCGCTGCTGCTGGTCGTCCCCCTGCGGGCCGAACCGGTGGTGCTGGCGGACTGTGAGACCGTCACCGGCTGGAAGGCCAACGCCCCCGCCACCGTCGCCGCTGCCGCCGACGCCGCGGCCGGGCAAGGCGCGCTGCAGATCGGCCTGCCGGGGACGGTCGTGCGTGAGCTTGTCCCGCGGGCCACGTTGGCCATGGCCGGGTGGGACCGCTATCAGGGCATCTCGTTCCAGGTGAAGGGCGACGGCTCCGAGAACTACGGCTGCTTCGCGGTGAGCGGCGGCGGGTCGGACGGCACCTACAGCTACGTCACCTGGTTTCCCCTGCGCGACACCACCTGGCACCGGGTCACCGTGGGCTGGGACGACCTGGTGCCCGAGGGCCAGTGCGACCCCATCGGCAGCCTCGGCGCCCTGCCGCCGTCGGGCATCACGGTGATCCGCTGCGGCTGCCGCTGGACGATCGGCCACAACAACTACCCACTGCCCCCGGTGAGCTTCGGGCTGGACCAGGTGCAGCTCGAAGAGACCGTCCCCGCGTCGCCCGCCGCGCCGGCCCTGGCGCCATTCGACCAGGTGATCGCCAGGCTGAAGGCGGGGCAGCCGGTCCGCATCCAGTGCATGGGCGACAGCATCACAGCCGGCACGTCGCTGCCGGACCGCGAGAACCAGCGCTACGCGGTGCTGCTCGGACGGCTGCTGCGCGAGTGGTTGAAGAACGACCAGATCGTCTGCGAGAGCCGCGCCGTCGGCGGAGCCAGACTGAACGACGCGCGGGCCTGGGTGCCGCGCGACTTCGCCGGGCCGCCGCCCGACCTGATCACCGTGCTCTACGGCTACAACGACAAGAGCGGCGCGCAGACCCGCGACTACTACGGGCGCTCG
>JACPDV010000659.1 GCA_016183835.1 Armatimonadota bacterium | reverse complement strand
GTACGCGTTCGCGGCCTCCGGCTCGGCCACCACCTGGGAGTGGAACTTCGGCGACGCCATCACAGGCAGCGGCCAGAACACCAACCACACTTATGCCGGCGGCGGTCGCTTCGCGGTCACGCTGACTGGGCGCAGCGGCAGCCAGTCGGCGACAGCAACGGGCAGCGTCGACGTCGGTCGGCCGATGACCGGCTCCTGGGCCGGCGCCTTCAACAACCGCAACTCCGTGCTCACGTTCACCGGCGCCGGGCCGACGCTCTCGGGGTCCTATCGCGACCAGTTCGCCGAGGGCACGATCGCCGGCCAGATCAGCAGCGGAGCGAGCTTCGTCTGCCCCTGCGACGTGGTGATCGCGATCACGCTGCCCAACACCCAGTTCCGCTTCGAGGGCCAACGCGTGGGCGACCAACTCGTCGGCGCGTTCGTCGGCAACGGCTTCCGCACCGACACCACGTTGAACCCGCAGTAGCGATCTCGCCCCAGAACACACGCTGGTACAGCCACAGCAGGTAGGCGGCGACGAGCACGATGCCGGAGACCGAGAAGTTGGCCCACAGTGGGTTGGCCGCGGAAGGAGGGGTCGTACGAATCCAGCCCAATCTCGGGTCTGCCTCCATCGCCCCGGTCAACACGAGCGAGCCCAGCCGTCGAGGCGACGCCCGATCGATCGTCATTCGCGCGATCGGAGACTTCCCGAAGCTCGAGCAGGTCGCGCCGGACTGAAGCGTCGACCGCTCGGCCGCGGTGGTCGCGTCCCCTCACTGGTCCTCGCGACCCTCGCGAGGGGGGTCGTTCCGCTCTGGCCCGTCGAGCACGTGGCCCAATAGGCATGGACCCCGAGGTCTCGAAGCCGTCCGAAAGCTCTCGAACACCGGCCGGCGTTCTTCCGTTTCGTCGCAGAGCCTCCTCCCTCCCGACACTGCCGCGTCATGCCACGGAGTCGCGTTCCCACCACAGCCGCATGCCGGCCAGGACCGCCACGGCGGCAGCCAGCGCGCCCAGTGGAAGTTCCGGGACGGGCCCTTGGGTCGGAGCCACGAGCAGGTATGCGTCGAGCCAGCGCCCGGCCAGCACGACGAGCGCCGCGCGGTACAGGCTGCCCGGATCGCGCTTGGCCGGCTGCGTGAGTTGGGTGGCGAACGGGGCCACGAAGCACAGCAGCGGGTTGAGCCAGAACAGCGCGCTCCAGCCCCCCTCGAAGCGGGTCACGTAGTGAAGCGTCTCCTCGGGCAGGTTCGAGTACCAGATCAGGAGGTACTGGCAGAACCAGACATAGGCCCAGAAGGTGGAGAACGCGAACAGCAACTTGCCCAGGTCGTGGCGGGCTTCCTCACCCAGCGGGGCCGGCAGAAGTCCCTGGCGGTCGAGCAGCAGGGCCAGGACCGTCACGGCCGCGATGCCCGCCTGGAAGGTGCCGGCGAAGAACAGCACGCCGTACATCGTGCTGAACCACTCGGGCTCGAGCGACATCGCCCAGTCCCAGGCAGCCATGGACAGCGTCAGCGCGAAGACCGGCAGGAACACGAGCGCGGCCCGCACCAGACGGCGGCGCCCCTCGGGCGAAGGCCGCTCGACCAGTGCCCCGAGGGCACGGCTCAGGCCGCCGACCAGGCCCAGCCAGACGACGGCGATCACGACCGCTCGGGCCAGGAACAGCGGCGCGTTGAGCCACGCGTGCTTGGCCTGGAGCAGCGAACTCGCCTCCACGTCGGCCGCGCGCGCCCACGGGTACAGGGTGCCGAGGCCGAACACCAGCGTCACGCCGATGGCGGCCAGCGGCACCGGCAGCGTGCGCGCCAGGCGCAGCGGGACGGCTCGCAGCGGGAACCACCAGCGGGCCCCGGCCACGACCTGAATGGCAAGGAAGACGGCTCCCCCCAGCGCCAGCATCACACCGTAGAGCCCGGCCGTGAGCACGCCGGTCCAGGCCTCGCCGGGCTGAAGGACGAGCGCGACCGCGACCAGGGCGAGGCCCGCCAGCGCCAGGATCGACAGCAGCCCCGAGGACGGGGCCAGCGGTCGCCAGGCGAGACTGGTGGCGCTCATCGCGCACCTCCCGCCTGCAACTGCCGCAGGTGCAGGACGACCCGCCAGCGGTCGTCGGCCAGGACCTGGGGGGCGTGGGCCGGCATGATGCCCTGGCCACGCGCGATGACGTGGACGATGTGGCCATCGGGGAGGGCGCGGGCACGGGCCGCCGTCAGGCTCGGGGGGTTCGGGAAGCGGCCGATGATGGGCCCGTCACCCTGGCCACCGGAACCGTGGCAGACGGCGCAGACGTTCTCGAACACCTGCTTGCCGCGGGCCAGCGCGGGGGGGACGGCTTCGAACGGGTTGACCAGCTCGCGTGCGGCGCGCTCGGCCTCGGCGGGCCCGGGACCATAAGGGAACGCCTCGCCCGCGAGCGGCACAGTTCCCTCGGGCGGCAGCAGCAGCGTCAGGCCTTGCGCCGTGACCGGGTTGCGGTCGTAGGCGTCGTAGGGCACCGAGTGGTACATGCCCGGCATCACGACCACGCCCGGGCGGTCACCGCCGGCGCGACACGCCGGCAGCAGCGCCGCCGAGGCGGCGACGGCCAGTACCAGAACCGCCCTCATGCAACCCTCCAGTCTTCCACCAGCTCCAGTGGCCTCAGCACCTCGCACAGCCGCCGGAAGCGATCGGGAGCGAAGCTGCCGTCGCGTTCCACGACCAGCACCGCGAAGCGGTCGTCGGTGACCCGGGGATGGGGCTGGCTGGGAGCCGGGGCCGGCACCAGCCTCGGGAACAGCCGGCGACGCAGGAACAGCGTGCCGAGGGTGGCGAACGCGGCGATTAGCACGGTCAGCTCGAAGGTCACCGGGACCAGCGCCGGCAGCGCGGTGTCGGGCTTGCCGCCGATGTTCATCGGCCAGTCCACCACGTGGACCCAGCCCTGGAAGACCAGCTTGCCGACGCCGCCGATCAGGCCGCCGATCAGCGTCGCCAGGGCGATCCGGGTCGGACGCAGCGCCATCGCCTCGTCGATGCCGTGGATCGGGAACGGCGAGTAGACCTCGGCCACCTCGAAGCCCTCGTCGCGCAGCCGCCGGACCGCGCCGACGGTCGCCGCCGGCGCGTCGAACACCAGCATGTGGACGCGCCCACGTTCCGGGGCCCGCGCTTCAGTGTGCGCCATGCGCGTCCTCCTTCTGGAGCGCCAGCGTGTGCTTGATCTCGTGCAGGGAGACGACGGGCGCCACCCGGACGAACAGCAGGAACAGCGTGAAGAAGAGGCCGAAGCTGCCGACCAGGATGCCGACCTCGACGGCGGTCGGCGTGTAGTGGCTCCAGGACGACGGGAGGTACGTTGACGAACAGCGCGGCGACGAACAGCACCAGCTCCGAGCGGCGAGCTCTTGCCGACCAGAACACCTGCGGCACGACGACGTTGCAGAACACCATCAGCCAGTACGCCCAGGCGTAGGGTCCGAAGGCCCGGTTCCAGAACGTGAAGCGCTCGTAGCGCGACCCGCTGTACCAGGCCATGAACAGCTCGGTGGCGTAGGCGAGCCCGACCAGCAGCCCCGTGGTCATCAGCACCTTGGCCATGAAGTCGAAGTGGCGCAGCGTGATGAAGCGCTCCAGGTGGAGCAGCCTGCGGGTGATCAGCACCAGCGTCATCACCATCGCGAAGCCGGAGAACACCGCGCCGGCGACGAAGTAGGGCGGGAAGATCGTCGTGTGCCAGCCGGGGATGACGCTGGTCGCGAAGTCGAACGAGACGATCGTGTGGACGGAGCCGACCAGCGGCGTAGCCAGCCCGGCCAGCAACAGGCTGGCTTTTTCGTAGCGCTGCCAGGTGCGAGCCGAACCGTCCCAGCCCAGGCTCAGCCAGCCGTAGAGCTTCT
>JACPDV010000639.1 GCA_016183835.1 Armatimonadota bacterium | reverse complement strand
GAGGGGGCTCCCGGGATTCCAAATCACTCCCGCGCACCGGGGACGGCGCAGCTAGAGTCAGAGCCGGCAGCGCGATCCGGCCCCCTCTCCTTGCCAAGGAGAGGGCTGGGGTGAGGTCCCGTCGCGACTTGCCGGAGGTGTACCTCCCCCTACCCCCTCCTTGCCACGGAGGGGGCACGTACTACTGGAACCAGAGCGACGCTGTTCTCGCCCCGCGGCCCGAGGCGACCCACGAAGAGAGCCCGGGCGGGTGCTCCCGGGCTCTCTTCGTGGTTGCGCCGTTGAGGCGTTGGGGTGGGGAATGGAAGGCCGGTGGCCTCCCCGTCCCTCCGAGCCCGGAGGCCCGGAGGGACGGCGACCAGAGCCTCCGGGATGTACCCGGGGATGGCCGGCAGGTTGCTCGATCAGTCGAGCACGTCGTCGAGGATGCGTTCGGCCTCGTCCATCATCAGCGTCAGGTACTGCAGGTTGTGGATGCCGTGGCTCTTGTCCGCGTTGCAGACATCGAGGTTCCACTTCGCCACATCGTACGCGCCCTTCTGCGGGACGGTCAGGTTGTTCACCACGATGGCGTTGAGCCGCGCGCGAAGCGCGTTCAGGCGGGTGTCGAAGGCAGCCTGGGTGGTGTTGAACAGGTCCAGCACGCCCTGGGTCGCGCCTTCCTCGATGGCGCCCGCGAGGCCCGGCACCACTTGCCTCGGGGTGAGGTTCGAGTGGCACCCGTCCCGGCTGCAGGCCCGGAGGGCCGGCCAGAAGTGGTGGCCCGTGTTGTTCACCGCCTGGCCCACGTCGTTGGTCGTCTCGTACTGGTAGACGTGGCAGATCGAGCAGTCACCCGCGGTGGCTTGCGCATGGGTCACCGGCACCGAGGGCAGCGGCAGCGGCAGGAACTTCGTGCCGTCCCACGTGTAGCCGACCGTGCCGTTGAGCACCTCGGCCTGCGGGTTGTGGACCCGCGTGCCCGGCGTGGTGCGCTCGTCGCGGGAGCGGTGGCACTGGGCGCAGAGCTGGTTGACGGGCATCCGGAGCTGGCGCGTTGTGCCCGCGACGGCCTGATGCGGGTTGTGGCAGCTCCAGCACTCGAGGTTGGTCGTCGCCGGCTCTCCGAGCTGCCGCGCCTCTTCCGCTTCCGGCTGGAGCGGCGCGTTGAGCTTCCACACGAAGCCCTCGGCGGTGTGGCACTGGACACACGTGCCGGCGTGGTTGTCCGGCAGCGAGTCCGACTTCTTGCTCTGCTGCCACTCCTCGTACTGCTGATGGTGCCGGCCATTGTGGCATCCGCCACAGGTGGACGAGGGGACCAGGCGGAGAATGTTGCCGCCCTCAACTTGCCGGGACGGCGCGGCGACATGCTCGCCGCCGGGTCCGTGGCAGCTCTCGCACTGCACGTTGAGCAGACCCGGCGTGGTCGCGGCGTCGACGAAGCCTCCGGCCTGCCCGGCGCCGGTGGTGTGGCAGGCCAGGCAGGCGGGATTCTGTGCCTGCCCGATGGCGGCCAGCGTGGCTACCGCCTCCGCGTGGGCGGTGCCCTCCCAGTGCTCGGCGATCTGGGAATGGCAGCCGGTGCAGACCTGAGCGCCGACGTAGGCGCCCCGGGAGCCGCCGGGGCCGCCGGGGCCGCCGCCCGCCGCGGGCGTGCTGGAGCCGCAGCCGTAGAGGAGGGCGGTCGTCGAGGCCACCCCCGAAACCAGGAAGAGGAACCGTCGCCAGGCTTTCACAGATGCCTCCTTGGCCCGGTGGTTCACACCGAGCGCCGGCTTCAGGCCGGCAGGTTGTCCGGCCTCCGCCGGGTCTGTCGACGCCGCCGGACTGGTCCGGTGGTACCGGCCGGCACCCCGTCCACCCATGCGACCGTCAGTGGAAACCTTTGCAATGGAGTTGCCTGACACGATAAACAGATAGGGAGGTCTGTGGCAGGGCCCCGAACCCGCTTGGCGACCTGATTATCAGCGCATACGCTTGTCGGCTTTTGCGAAACCGGCCACGGGATTCTTCGACAGCAGCATCTTCAGATAGGGAGGAGGTTAGAGGCGCCGCGCACCCACCCGGGGGCCCTGTCTGCAGCCGCCAAGCCTCGCCCGGTTCGGGCGGGGAGCCAGCTCGACACCGATGCTTGTGGCGACGCACCGGGCGGGGCCAGCCCCGCCCATCGGCCCATCGGGACGGTTGTCCGGGCACGCTGCTCAGGCGGCGGGCGAGGCGAATCCGCCGGGATCGGGCAGGGCCGGGGACGGCGTTAGCCGTCGACCACCGGCACCAACAAGAAGAGCCCGGGTGGGTGATCCCGGGCTCTTCGCGTTGATTCGCGGACGACTGGGTCTGGTGACCCTAGTTGTGGATGGTCACGGCCTTGGCCGCCAGCTCATCCAGGGTCTTCACACTGCCCGAGCCGCCGGCGCCGGTGGCGTCTTGGTGGCAGCCGTAGCAGGCGTAGTCCAGGGTCAGGGCGGCGTTGCCGTTCACGTCCAACTGCACCTGGGTGCCGTCGGCGCTGTAGAAGGCCGCCTTGGTCTCGTTGGTGGTGCGGATCCGCGTGATGTGGGACCGCACGTCCGCCTGGTACGGGCTCGCCGCGTCGCCGGACTTGGCGGCGAACGGCATGTGGCAGTCCACGCACTCGACGCCCGGCGCGTGGTTGACCTGCTTGAAGCCGTGGCAGCTCGTGCACTCCTTGCGGATGCCGATGTTGTTGTAGATGGTGCCGCGATGCGGGTCGTGGCAGGTCGTGCAGTCCAGCAGCCGATGCGCGCCCGAGGCGTGGAGCATCTCACGCTGCTCGTGGTGTTCGACCCATCCGGCCTCGGCGGAGATGTTGCCCAGACCCTTGCGCTCGTGGCAGTCACCGCAGGTGAGCGCCCGTTGGCGATCGACCTGCCGTGAGCCCGCCGCGCGCGGGAGCGAGAAGAGGAAGCCCTCGCCTTCGTCGTCGTCGTTGCTCCCGTCGTCGGCGCTGCGCGGGGTGGGACCGTTGCCGGGGACTTGCGTGCCCGCGTTGAGCACGATGTTGGCCTTGCTGGGCGCCTGGACATGCGCCGCGCCGGGGCCGTGGCACGCTTCGCAGGTGACCCCGGTCTCCTCGAAGGTGCCCTGCATGCCGAGCCGGCCGTCCTGGTGGGTGCTCAGATCGGCGGTGCCGTCCTTGGCCCCGGTGGTGTGGCACTTGAAGCAGGCGTAGTCGTAGGGCAGGCCGCCCCGCGGAACAGTAGCCTTGTAGTTCACCCAGCGCCGGGTGCGCATCTGCCACTGCACGTTGGTGCCGGTGACCACGTAGCCGGCGAGGTCGACGAAGCGGCCCTTCCACCCGTAGCCGCCGATGACGTACGCCACGTCGGACCACGTGATGCCGGCGGGTGGGGTGGTCACGGGCTGGTAGGGGCCGTTGACGGCGTCGGCGGCGAACTGGGGCGCCACGCCGTTGGTCACCCGCACCAGCTTGTAGGGATGCCCGCTGTGCTCACGCTCCTCGCGGTATTGCGACGGGTGGCAGGTGCGGCACGCCGGCGAGCCCGCATACGCACTGCGGCTGCCGGGCTGATTGTTCGGGTTGGCAGTGGTGGAGCCACACCCGATCATCAGCGCGATGATCAGTCCAACGCCCCCCGCCAACGCCACGAATCGATTCCAGTGCAATTTCATTCTCCTCCCGCACAGCCGCAACCAGCGCCGTGCGGCGACCCAGTGCGTTGCGCGCCGACCATGCCCGCGCAAGCGTCCACAGTGGAAGGAGTACAAGGGATTTGCCAGTAAAGAAACCGCTTCATCCGGATTGAGGCAGGGCATCCGAGCCGCTTGTGGACCTGATTACCACCGCATACGCTTGTCGGCTTTTTCTGCGACGGCGGCGGCATTGTCCGACAGCAGGATCTTCAGATAGGGAAGGCCCTCAATCCGGGTCGTGACGCCCGCGCCCGGTCCAGAGGCGGCGTGGCGGCTGGTTGGGTCGAGCTTGCCGGGGCACGGCGACGATGACGGGGGCAGCTCACGGCACGGTAGAAGTGTTGCACAGTCCTGTTCGGAGCGCTCCACGGTCCACCCGCACGCGACGGGCGGACCGGCCTCCCGGGGTGAGCGAAGAAGGGAAGCTTGCGATGAGGCCATTGAGGCGACTTGGTGGCATGGCGGTGGCGCTGGCGCTCGGCCTCGGGTCGTGGCTGCTGGCCGCCGGCCGCCCTGCCGTGGGTGAGCCGGCCAAGCCGGCTGAGCGGGTGGGGGACGAAACCTGCGTGCAGTGTCACGCCCAGTACGTGCCGGCGTGGAACTCCGTGCGGCACAACCAGTACATCAAATCGGACAAGATGCCGCAGGGCGTGCGTGGCTGCGAAGGCTGCCACGGGCCCGGCAGCGCCCACGTTGAGGATGAGAACTTCCACTCCATCCGGAACGCCAAGACCATGACCGGCCTGCCCGCCGCCGCGCCCTGCATCCAGTGCCACAGCGGCAAGGTGAAGCCGGCCAGTTGGCTGGCCACCCCGCATGCGCAGGCGGGCCTGAGCTGCGGGAGCTGCCACGCGGTGCACCAGGAGCCCGGCGGCCCGTCGCTCCTCAAGAAGCCCACCACCGAGCTGTGCCTCTCGTGTCACCCGGCGCAGCAGGCCGAGTTCCGGATGAACTCGCACCACCCGGTGCTCGAGGGCCGCATGGAGTGCATCGACTGCCACAATCCGCACGCCGACGGCCCGGGCACCAAGGGCCTCCTCAAGGCCGGCGACGACCGCTGCGTCAAGTGCCACCTGGAGAAGCGCGGGCCGTTCAGCTTCGAGCACCAGACCAGCACGGATGACGGCGACGGCACCTGCCAGACCTGCCACAAGCCGCACGGCTCATCGAGCCCGAAGCTGCAGCTCTACTTCGGCCGCGGGACCTGCCTGCAGTGCCATGCCGACATCGCCAGCGCGCCGCCACACCTGCCGCGCACGGGCAACTGCTTCACCGCCGGCTGCCACAGACAGTTCCACGGCTCCAACACCGACCGGTTGTTCTTCAATTGAGAGGAGGCGGCGAAATGCGTAAGTCAACCATCTGCCTCGCGGCGCTGGCCCTCCTCCTGGGAGCCGGCTACGCTGCCGACGAGGAGGCCGCGGCCAAGCCGCCGCGGTGGCTCAGCCTGACCATCGACCCGGCCTGGCAGCTCCTCATGCCCGAGGGCAACCGGGCGCGCGCCGGGCACTACCTGGTGCCCTTCAGCGCACCCTACTTCGGCATCGAGAGCCTGGACGTGCGCGCCCGCGGCGGCTTTGACTGGGTCGACCTGAGCCTGGCCCGGATCCCCGGCCGGCCGTTCGACACCCGCGCGGGCCTGTGGCTCCCCGGCCTGCCCGGCTACGTTAAGGGCCGCTGGGACAAGAGCGTCTTCTTCGAGGAGCCGCTGTTCCCGGCGCCGCTCCAGAGCGGGCGCTCCAACCAAGGCTACGACGTGCTCCTGATGCCGCTCCCCGGGCTGCAGTTCACCGGC
>JACPDV010000638.1 GCA_016183835.1 Armatimonadota bacterium | reverse complement strand
GGATCGAGCCCGGGTTGAAGTCCGCGGCCTCCGGCGGCGAGTCGATGCTGTCGATGGGCAGCGTCCCGCCCGTCAACTGCTGCCAGCCGGTGATGCCCCCTCCGGAGCCGGTGCTCTGCGCCACGAACTGTGCCCCGGCCGCGTCCTCCACCAGATCGCCCGGGGCATAGGGATCGTCGCTCGCCGGCGGCCCCAGGAGCGGCAGTTGTGCCAGCTTGACCGTGGTGGTCGGACCCGCGGCCTCGACGGTCTGCGTGGCGCCCGGCAGACCGGACACCGACACCACGTCGCCCAGCCCCACCGTCTGCGGGTCGCCGGTGTCCGCCGCCACCGTGAACAGGTCGGCCAGCAGCGCATCGATCTCAGCCTGCGTGTAGAAGTCGCCCAGCGACAGGCCTGCGTCCTCCAGCGTGCCGTCCGCCAGGAGCTGCACCAAGTGGCCCGCGACGGCCGGGTCGACCAGCGGGATGTACCCGAGCCGCAGCACCCCGGCTGCCGGCGTATAGGCAGTGAACGCGCTCGCGGCGAGGGTGCCGCTCCCCAGCAGCAGGCTGTCCGCCGGCGGCGGGTTGGCCACGTCGTCCGCCACCAGCGTGTACCCACCCAGGTTGCCCGCCGCCGCCGCCGGGCTGACCCCGGCCAGCTTGGATACCACCAGGTAGAGCCGCGCGTCCCCGGCCGCCGTGCCGGCCACGTTGAACGTGATCGCCGACGTGCCGCCGCTGCCTGCCGGCCAGACCTCGGCGGAATCGTCCGCGACCATCGCCAGGAAGGCCGGGTAGAGCGTGCCGCCGCCGGTCAGGTCCGCCAGCTCCGCCGCGCCGCCGGAGTAGACCCCCGGCCCATCCAAGAGCGCGCAGAGCACCCGCCGCGCCGCCGCGCCGGCGAGGATCCACTGGCGTGCATCCAGCCAGCTCGGCACGATCCCCGCCCCGCCCGGCACCGTCACCAGGCCAACTCGTTCGTCATGGGCCATAGCCGTTGCTCCCGTCGTACCCGTGCACGTCGTACATGAAGTACTGCAGTCCGCTGATCGGGTCGGTCAGCCGCTCGCCGACCCCGTCCGCCTCGCCCCGCTCCAGCGCGTCCAGCAGCTCCTGCGCCCGCCGCGCGCCCGTCCGAGTGACCCGCAGGACGATGTTCTCGCCCTCGTCACCGGTCGCCCGGCTCCGCGCGTCGAGCGCGTCGCGGTAGTCCGCCCAATCCCGTGCGTTGTCGCTCACGTCACCACCGCCCAGCTTCCCGAGGCCCGCGCCGCCTCGTACCGCACCCACACGCCGGCGCCCGTCAGCCAGCCGCACTCCGCCCAGCCGGTGGGGCGCTCGATGACGTATGGGAAGGCCGGATCCGCGGCCGCTTCGAGGTACGGGCCGTGCCACAGCGCTCCGGGCCCCGGCCGCCGCAGGACGTGGATCCGGCCGACGTCGGGGCAATGCCCGGCCACCAACTCGCTGCCGTCGCGGCAGCGCCAGAACGATGCGCAACTGAGCTTCGCCCAGTCGCCGGCGGCCAGCTCGGGCGCCGCTTCCCACCCCGTGCCGTCCAGGCTCGCCGAGACCCACTCGCGGTACACGCCGTTGACGAAGCAGCCCACCACCCAGTGCCCGGTGGACAGCCGGGTCAGCCACGGCCAGGCCGGCAGCCCGCCCAGCTCGGCCAACGGCACCACCGCCACCAGGGACGCGGTCTCCCCCATCCCGGCCACCCGGATCTCCGCGTTCGCCCCGCTCTCCGCCACGCCCACCGCCGCGCCGAGGTGGTCGTGCCGGCCCAGCCGCGCCTCGTACATCCGGTCGAGCAGCTCCGGCCAGCGCGCCGCGGCCGCTGGCACGCCCTGCGGCAGGCCCGCGGCCCACGTCTGCCCGTGCGTGCGGCTCTGCTGCGTGCCGCCATCCAGCAGCGCCAGATCATCGGTCTGCCGCTGGTGGAGCAGCATCGGGCCGTCGGTGACCGTGTCGAGCCGCTCGGTCCACGCCTCCCGCAGGCCCTTCCGCGTCCAAACCTTGCCGCCCCGGGTCAACGCTTCGGAGACCACCCGCATCCGCACCAGGTTGCCGCCCTGCAGCCCGGGCACCACGCCCATCCGCGCCGCCTGGTACACCACCATCCGCGGCTGCACGTTGCCGAACGGGCCGATCTCGCCCACCCAGTCGGTGTGGGCACGCATCTCCGCCAGCTCGGCCGCGTCGTTCGGGTCGAAGCTCTGCCAGGCGCTCGACCGCCACACCGGCGCCCAGTACGTCACCACCGCACGATCAGTCTGGGCCGACAGGTCGGACTGGCTTTTGGTGGGGTTGTTGATCCGCGTGGAGCTGGGCAGCAGCCCGGGGAAGCGCAGGATGCCGTGCGTGGTCAGCCGCTCGGCCACGCCGGCGGTCTTGTACCACAGCCAGGTGCTCGCCGCCGGCAGCGGCGACCCGGGGTACGCAATCGCGGCGCCGTCCTCGTCGGTGTAGGCGAACCGCCGCCAGATCACAAGCTGCTCGCCGCCGGCGAGCTGATCCGGCGTCCACCGCGCCCCGTCCTCGGTCAGGCAGAACGCCCAGCAGCTCCCGCCGAGCTGCTTGCGCACGTGGAGCAGGTACGGCGCCGGCGTGCCGCGCGCGATGGTGAGCTGGCAGACCCGCACCGCCCCGCGCAGCTCGAACTCGTCGTCGTCACCCTCGCGAACGTACGGCGCCAGCCAGTAGAAGAGCGGCTCGCAGAGCACCTCCGGGTCGCCCGCGCCCTTCCAGTAGCTCCGCGTCATGGCATTGACGGCGCCCTGCTCCCAGACCGCCGTCCAGCCCTGGAACTGCGCGAGCTGGCCGTAGCCGTAGCTCGCCGCCCGCGCCACGTCGAGCTGCGACGGCTCGCCGGTGAAGTCGGGGCTGTGCTGCCAGGCTTGGATGTAGCCCAGCCCCTGCTCGGGCCCGGCGTTGCGGTGCGGCTCGTCCGGCAGCCGGGCGACCTTGCACGTGCCGTCGTGCTCGATCAACACCTGCTCCCAGTCCGCCTGGAAGTCCCATGCCTCCGCCGTCTTGGCCACCGCCAGCGAGCCGGCCGGATCCGGCAGCAGGTCGAGCGACACCAGCTCCAACGCCATGTCCGACGCCGGCGGCGCCTGCGGCAGGAAGCCGAAGTCCTCGATGGTCCAGCGGTCCACCACGAAGAGCTGTGGCACCTGCCCGCCGCTGCTCGGCAACAGCAGGTCCACCACCAGCTCCGCGACCGCCTCTTCGCCGACCTCCGTGCCGGCGCCCGGCTCGCCCGGGCCGCTCTCCGCCGGGAACGTCAGCGGCCACATCGCGGTGTGCTGGCTCCGCACGTGCTCCCAGCCCTCGGCCCGCCAGTAGCCGCTGGTGTAGTGCGGATCGGTGATCGTCACCGTCGAGTACTCGACCTGCAGCGCGCAGCTCAGCTCGGCCGTCATCGGCTTGCGCACCCGCACCCGCAGGAACGCATAGTCCTTCCAACTGAACGGGTCCTCGGCGTACGCCGGCTCCCGCGGATCGCCGGGGTTGCTCACCGCCTCGCCGGCGGCCAGAGCCCGCAGGTACCACGGCCACTCCCAGACCTTGCCAAACCCCTCGCCGAGCTGCCGCGGCAGGAGCGCCAGCCGCGCCCAGTACCGCGTCTGCGGGATCAGGCTAACATCGCCGTGCGGCCACGCGCCGTCCGCGAACGCCGCCGGCGGGAAGACGAACCGGAGCAGCTTGCCGGGGTCCGGATCGCGGTACGCCGGCAGGTCGCCGGTCAGGGCGAAGCGGTCGCGCGGCGCCACCGGCGGAGTGTCCTTCGAGGCTACCGGCGGCAGGAGCGCCGTCTCCCGCGCGGCCGCGGAGATCAGCGCCCGCCGGTAGGGCTCCCCCGGCACACCCGTGCCGGCGTCCACCCCGGGCACCTCCAACGTCACGTAGCGGTCGTGCAGCACCTCTTCGAGCGCCTCACCCTCGTGCGCCCGCTCAGGGCAGCAGAGCTGGTTGAGAGCCCACCACTCCCGCACGTTGACCGTGAACTGCGTCTGGAAGTTGCGCGGGCGCAAGTCCACGCTGGTGGGGTAGCCCGGCACCCATCCGGTCAGCGTGCTGAACAGCATCGGCGGCTCGCCCGAGCTGCTCAGCAGGCCGAGTTTCGGCGAGCCATCGGCGTTGACGAACCCGGCCTCCAGCTCTGGCGTGACCGGCTCGTCGTCGTCCCACAGATAGGTCTCCTGCTGCCAGCCGTAGTTCATCGGCGGGTAGGCGATGCCCCAGAAAGTGAACGCGATGTCCCCGGCAACCGCGTCGCCGGTTGGGACCATCTCCGCGCCGGCGGAGCTGCCGCGCACCTGGTGGTCCACCGACTGCCCGCCGCCGCCGAACATCTTGTGGTACAGCTTGCCGGTGAAGTCCCAGCCGTCGATGCTCACCCGCCCCATCACCAGGTCGAGCTTCACGTCTCCCGACCGCTCCAGCGTGAACCGCACCGGCGGGTCGCCCAGGTAGGCATCGCCAATCTCGGCGTCCGTGTCGCCCGGGTAGAGCAGCCGCCGCGGCCCGGCTTCCACGCTCACCCCGCCCAGACTGGCGTTGAACGTCGCCGCCGGCGTGAAGTGCCACGCATCGGTCACTGCGCAGTCGCGCGGGTGCATGTGCTGCCGGGCCGTGGGCGGACTGGCCTCCCACTTCCGCTTCAGCACCAGGCCGTCGCTGCCCATCGACCACGAAACCTCGATCTCCTGGGTGTCGTTCACCCAGTACCCGGGCTCGATGCCCGCGATGTCGAAGTGCCAGGCGATGTAGTAGCGCTCCTGCGCCGTCTGCACCCCCTGCGGGTTCGGCAGCCCGTCCGGGTTGTAGATCGCCGCGCTCGCCTCCGCGACCACCGGCCACACCTTCACGCTGTCGCCGAAGGCGCTGATCTCGTCGTACTCGGGATCCCCCGGCTCGTAGATCGCCACGATGCAGTACACGCCGTCCACGGTCACGTAGCCGTTCGACAAGCTGGTGATCACGTAGAACCCGGCGCCATAGACGTTGTACCCGCCGCCCTCCTGCGGCACCGCCGCGTGCAGCTCGCCCGTCAACGCGCCCATCCCGAACACCGGGTCGCCGGCCGTCAGGGTGGCGGCGCAGCCGGGGATGCTGACCCCCACCGACTTGAACCCGCTCGGCATGTGGGGCTCTTCCACCCGCGGGTTGTCGCCGGTGCGCAGCCGGGCGTACAGCGTCCCGCTGACCGCGGTCGAGAGCGTCACCGGCGTGCGCACGTAGCCGCTCACGGCAGCGTCTCCTGCGCCGGGTCCCACGCCTCCAGCTCATAGCTGCTCAACCCGCCCGGGAACTCCCGGTCCCAGCGCGTCTTCATCCCCGTCACCCGCCACAGCCCCCGCGTGTCCACCTCCACAATGTCCCCCTCGAGCAGCTCCTGAACGTAGCTCCCGCGGCACTCGGCGACCAGCTTCAAGAGCCGCACCCGGGCCAACGTCTTCTCGCAGACCCAGTCGACCAACCCCTGCGTCGTCAGCCCGGCATCGAGGATCACCATCCGCCGGAACTCCGCCACGTAGTTGAAGGTCGGCACCAGGACCGGCTCCTCCTCGGTCCCCACGTTCGTGTACGGATCGCGGATGCTCGGCCAATCGGTGGCCACCGCCACCAGCGGCCGCCCGTCGTCGGCCATCCCGACCACTTCGACTTCGTTCGCGAACCCCACCTCGTCGTACCGCTCGTGCCAGCTATCCCGCCGGATGTACGGCCGGTCCGTCAGCCCCAGCAGCGCGTTCCGCAGCCCGAGCGGGTCCGCGGGATCGGCCGCCGTGAGGTAGAACACCGTCCCGCTCGCCGCCTGCGGCCGCGGGTCGGCGTGGAATAGCCCGTCCGGCGTGAACCGCAGGATGTCGCGCAGGCTGAAGTGGTCGCGCAGGTAGCACAGGATCTCCGCGATTGTCTGCCCCGGCCGGAAGTCGAACAGCGGCTCCCCGTCCGCTCGTTCCCGCGGGAGCTGGTAGTCGGTGCCGGCGGCGATCACCATCTGCGCGTCGCTCAGCCCGGCCACCTTTGCCACCGCCCGGTAGGCGTCGCTCAGCAGCATCCCGGCCACCGTGAACTCACCCGGCCACTTGGCCTCCTTGAACCGCTTCCACCCCAGCTCGCACTCGATGGGCAGCTCCTCCCGGCCCACGTGCGGGGTGAGCTGCGGCCGGGAGGTGAAGAACTCCGCCCGCTGCACCCCGCCCGGCTTCCACTGCCCCATCATGTTCGGCTGCACATACGGCGCCAGCGCGCCGCGGTCGGATACCGTGGCGAAGGTCAGCCCGCAGCTCGCCGGGTCCAGCCCGCGCCGTTCCTCCACCCACGGCGCCCGGATCCCGATCGCCGGCAGCGCCGGGTGCCCGTCGCCCAGCAGATCCACCCCGACCAGCTCGTCGTTGTCGACCTTCTTCGGGAACTTCACCCGGCAGCGCGTCACATAGAGGTTCCCGCCCGTCTCCTCCGCCAGCAGCGCCGTCACGTTGTACGAGAAGGCGCTCGCCGCCAGCGGCGGATCCTCGTCACCGGCGATCTCCGTGCCGTCGTCGCTGAACGTCGTCACCTCGATGCTCGGCCCGCCCAGCATCCCGCCCGACGCCGGGATGCTGTGGCACAGCCCGATGGCCCCGGTCGTGCTCGGCTCCGGCAGCTTCGTCCGCTCGAATGTGAAGTCCAGCACCTGACCGTGCCGCTCCGGGCACAGCGCAAAGGTCAGGTAGCCCAGCCCGTACAGCCGGGCGAAGTCCGCGGGCAACACTGCCCCGCCATCGTCCGGCGCCGGCGCCAGGTACGACAGGTACCGCGGGCTCGGCCCCAGCCGCCGGGCGATCACCCACCGCCCCGCCGCGTAGACGTAGAGGAAGTGGTCCTGGTTGGCCCACTCCTCCTCGTCCCACATCTGCACGCTGGCCAGCGGCACCGGCTCCGCACCCGCCACGGCCGACGATCCCGGACCGTACAGGTCCAGTTTCCCACCAGGTGTGAACGTCAGCCGGTACGGCCCGCGCCGCAGCTCGAACCCGTTCCCGCCGTCGTACGCCACGAACCCGAAGAACAGCCCGGCCCCGTCCGGGAGCAGCGTCGTCGCCGTCAGCGCGAACGTCGCCATCGGATCCCGGTGCGACCAGGCCGTCGTGTACACGTCCCCCTCGCCCAGGAACGGCTCGCTCTCCAGGAAGTCCTCCCCGAGCCCGTCCCACCCGCTCGGGTCCGTCATGCTGAAGTCCACTGGGCAGCACGCGAACCCTGTCACCGGGTCGATCTCGAAGGTCCCCGAGAGCTTCCGCGCCACGTCGCCCGGCTTGTGCGTCACCCCGTACCCGCGCTCGGTCATCCGGTCGCGTGGCAGCCGCAGCCACAGCTCGTTGGCGCTCATTTCCGCCCCCGCATCGCGTCCACGAACGCCCGGATCAGCGCCTTGTCCCGCTCCGCCAGCGCCCCCAGGATGTTGTCCCGCAGCCCCGTCGTGTCCGGCCGCCGCAGCGCGCCCAGCCCGTCGTTCAGCATCTGCAACGGCCGCAGGCTCTCCCGGTGCGCCGCCTGCAGGATGTCCTGGATGCGGCCCTGGTCACCGCCGATCAGCGCGCTCGCGAAGCCCGCCTCGTTGCTCCCCGTGGACATCGGCGTGCCCGCCGCGTTGGTGAAGCCCATCAGCCAGCGGCTTCTGCGGAGCTGCTTGTCGTCCATCGCCATGCGGAAGTCGGCCGCCTCGCGCTCGGCCCGGACCCGGATCCGCGCCACTCGTTCCGCCTCCGGGCCCTGTGCGTGCGCCAGCGCCAGCTCCTGCGCGAGCTGCTGCTCCCGCTCCGCCCGCCATGCCTGCTGCGCGCTCATCATGTCGCCCAGCGACAGCCCGGCCATCGCCCGGGTCCGCGGGTCCCCGTAGAGCTGCATCATCTGCTGGTAGCGCTGTTCCGCCAGCCCCGCCGACGCACCGGCCACCGCCAGCTCCGTCTGCCGCGCCCCGAGCTCGAGCTGGTGCCGCTGCCCCGCCGCCTGCAGCTCCTGCCCCGCGATCGTGAGCTGCGCTTCCGCCAGCGCGTAGATGTTCTTGCGGGTCCGCACCTCTTCCTCGGCGCCGGCCAGTGCCGCCTGCTGCGCGGCGTGCCGCTTCTGGTCGATCTGGTTCTGCAGCCCCAGCAGCTCCGCCGCCGGCCGCCCGAACGCCTGCGCATTCGCGAGCTGGGCCTCCGCAAACCCCTGCTGCGCGCCGGCGAGCTGCTGTGCCCAGCCCAGGTCACGCTCCCGGACCTCGTTCGCCCGCTGCCACTCCGCCTGACCGAGCTGCAGCCGCTCCTGCGTCTGCCGCGTCTGCTCCGTCTCCACCGCCAGCAGGTTCTCCCCGTACCGCACCTGCATCTCCGCGGCCTGCATCCGCTGCGCCATGTCGGCCTCGGCCGCCGCCCGCTCCGCCCGCTCCAACCCGGCGATCTCCTCCGCCGGCCGCCGCCTGGCCATCGCGATGTCGAGCTGCGTCTTGACCAGCGCGCCCTGCGCCGCCACCCGGCCCGTCTCCCAGCCCAGCACCGCCTGCAGGTGCGCCTTCTCCTCGCCGGCCCGGCGCGCCGCCAGCTCGTATCGCTCCGCCTCCACCCCCAGGATCTCCCGCGCCAGCAGGCTGCTGTCGTGCTGCAGCTCCGCCTCCGCCGCGGCCGCGGCGATCCGCTTGTCGCCGGCCGCGATGGTCGCCGCGTCCTGCTCGGCCCGCAGCCCATGGAGTGTCTCCCAACGGTTCCCCCCGCTCCGCTCCAGCGACTCCCGCCCGCCGATCACCCGCGCGCCGCCCGCCAGCAGACCAGCGTCGCGCTGCCCCTGCCAGGCCTGCGCCGAGAGCTGCAGCCAGCGCCGGATCGCCGGGTTCGCCACCGCGGCGCCGATCTGCCCGGAGCTCCACTCCCGCATCTGCAGCAGCTCGTCGCCCAGCCGCGCCACGTCGCGCTTGAACCGCTCGCCGTCGATCTCCAGTTGCACCTTGACCAGCGGCTGCTGCTCGGGGTGCAGCCGCTGCTCCGCCGCGGCCTGCTGCAGCTTGGTCTGCCACACCGCCTCCTGCGCCGCATCCAGCCGCCCCCGCTGCTCAGCGATCTCGCCGATGGTCGAGCTCGTCGCCTTCAGCAGGTCGTAGTTCGCCTCTTCCCGGCCCTGCCGCGCCCCGGCCAGGTCGAGCAGGACCTTGTAGTTCTGGATCTGGGCCTGCTCGGCCGACTCGTCGCGCGCCCGGCCGATCTCCGTCTTCCCCGGCTTCGGCGCCGCCTGGCCCACCCACGCCTCGAAGTCGCGGGCCCGCTTGCCGTGGAACAGCGTGGACCAGAAGCCCGGCGCCTCGGGCGCGTGCGCCGCCTTCGCCGCCTCCTCCGTGATCGACCCGCGCTTGGCCAGGTCGTCGAGCTGCGCGTTGGCCGACTTGCCGCTCGCGGCCAGTCCGCGGAGCGCCTTGCCCACGCCCATGAAATGGTATTCGAGCCCGATGGTGGCCGCCGCGGCCGCGACCGCAATCGCGGGCAGGCTGGTCAGCGCGGCCAGCAGACCGCCGCCGCCAGCGCCCGCCGCAGCCGCTCCCTGCGAGCCCATCGCCTCCGCACCGAAGATCGCCCGGTCGCGGGCCATCCGCGCCGCCCGGGCCGCCGCCAGTTCGCCCCCGGCCCGTTCGGCTTCGCTCAGAAACGGCCCCTGCGCGGCGCCGTAGGCCAGCCTCCCGGCCCCGCGTGTGGAACCGAGAGCCGCGCCCAGCAGCCGCGCCGCGTCCGCCTCAGCCGTAATCGCACCGGCACCCGCTATAGCGCCCCCCGCGGCCCCGCCGAAGATGCCTCGCAGACCGCCTCGCCCGAACCGCCCCAGCACCCCGCCCACCGGACCCGTCAGCAGCCCCATGCCCTCCAGCGCCATCAGCTTCGCCCGGGCGCTCGCCGCCAGCGTGTACGCCGCCGCCAGCCCCACCACCGCCGTGGTCAAGCCCACCGTGACCCGGGTCGCCGTCTGCCACGGCCCACGGTCCAGCAGCCAGCTCGACACCTTCAACCCCTGCTCCACCAGGTGCGCCGCCTCGCGCCCGGCCTCGAACAGCTCCGGCTTGAGCCGCTCGATGGTCGCCGCCAGGTCCTCCATCCCCCGCTCGCTGCCCGGGCTGATCAGCCCCCGCCCGAACTCCACCCGCGCTTCGTGCCAGGCGATGCCGATGTTGTCGATCCGGTTCTTGGTGCTCGCCCCGACCCCCTCCAGCTTGTCCCACTCCGCCACATACCGGGCGATCGCCTCGCGACCCGAGATCGTGAGCTGCCCGATGTATTCCGGGTCCATGCTGCCGAAGGCCGCCTTCATCACCTCGCGGGTCTCGGGGAACCGCAGCGCGAGCTGGCGGAACGTCTCGCCCGACACCTTCGCCGCGCTGGCGCCCTCCTGCAAAATGAACGCCACCTCCTTGAGCTGCCCGCTGCTCTGACCCATGCGGCTGAGCGCCTTCGCCGTGGCGTCGATCGCCTGGTGCGCGGTCTGCGCCGGCTCCCGCGCCGCTTCCAGCCCGCGCACCATCGCCAGGCCGCCCTCGATGTTCGCCCCCGGCTGCGTGGCCTGCTGGGTGATCTGCGCCATCTCCGCCGCCGCGTCGTGCGCCACCGTGCCCAGGCCCTTGATGTCCGCCTCGCGCTGCGCCCAGTCCGCGACCGCGCCACGGCCGAAGGCCACGGCCACCGCCCCGCCCACCGCCAGCATCCCCGCCTCGAGCTTCAGCACCCCACCCGCCAGCGCGTCCATCTCGCCGGTCAGGGCCCGCGCCTGCGCCGCACCCTCGCGCAGGCTGAGC
>JACPDV010000672.1 GCA_016183835.1 Armatimonadota bacterium | reverse complement strand
TCCGTACTACCTGGTCTGGATGCGCTTCCAGAGTCAGTGCATCTACCGCATCGTCGCCGGCACCTACCGCGAGGCGCTCCTGGCCGGCTTCCCGCCCGAGGCCGTCAAGTGCCACCAGATCCCCGACCTGTATGCCATCGCCAGCCTGACGCAATTCAGCCGGCCGGCGCAGCGTGTCACACCCGTGGACTGGAACCTCAATGCCGGCACGGGTTACGGCTTCACGCGCTACGGCGTGTGGTACCAGGAGGAGCATAACGCCGCGCAGGGCGGCCACAGCTCCGGCCAGGACCTGATGGTGATCGGCGAGTACCAGTCGCTCACCCCTGACGTGGAGCAGGCCTACCAGCAGCTCCGCTACCTGCGCGACCACGGGGTGGAGTTCATCCACTGCATGCAGTGGCCCGAGGGGCACGACCAGGGCTACAACGCGGCGCTGACGGAGGCGCTCACGCGGCTGGCGGCCGACGACGTGCCGCGGCCGGGCATCCCCGGCGGCACCGGACAGCTCCGCGTCTGGCGCGACGGCGGGCGGACGCTGGAGCTGGTCAGCCTGGGCACCGGGCCGGGGCACACCGGCCTGATCAAGAGCATCGACTCCGAGGGCGCCTGGGAGGGTTCGGTCTACGTGGTGCCGTTCCACAGCCATGTCGAGGTGACGCCGCTGGCCGTGCCGGCCGAGGCCGACCTCGCCAAGCCGCTGGACCTGGGCCGGTTCGAGCACCTCGGCGCCGGAAACGTGGTCGAGCTGTCGGCCCGCGTCGCAGCCCGCGGCGACCGCGGGGAGCTGACGCTGCGCGTCTACCACGGCGACACGGAGCTGCCCGGCTGCCGGCTGGTGGTGCCCGTCGCGCGCCAGCCGCGACCGGTGCGGCTGCTGGTGCGGGTGCAGATGGACACCGACTCGCTGCGTGTGAGGCTCGACGGCGCGGTCCGTCTCACCGGCCTCCAGGCGACGCTGCAGGCTGAGCAGACGACAAAGCTGAAGCAGGGCATCTTCGCCGGCAGGCGGCACGCCGGCGGGGTGACATTCGACGCGCTGCCGGCACCGTAGGGCGTGCTCTTGGGTGTGTCCAAATGCCTCACGCCAACCCATTGTGGCGCGGGCGCCCTCGCCCGCGATCCGCTCTGGGAGCTGCCTGGTGGAGATGCGGCGGGCGAGGGCGCCCGCCCCACACCGGCATTTGAACGCAACCTCTTGCACGCCATTCCGCCGATGCAGACCGGAACCGCGGAACAGATGGCGTGCAAGAGCGCGCCCTGCGGCGCCCCGGGTGGGTGACAGGACGCGGTCAGCGGATCCGGACGGGCGGGTGAACCCCGCCCCTTCGGCCAGGCATCGTTCCCATGCGGGCGCGTGGCCTGCCCTCGTCAGGAGGAGGACCGAACATGGCTTCTGTGACGATCGGCTTCGCGCTGCTCCTGGCGGCGCCGGCTGCGCCGGCCGGCGAGCTGGCGATCCACGCCGGCGAGCTGCGCATCGTCACCGGCGCCGCCGCCACTCCGCCCGAGCGGCGCGCGGCGGAGCTGTTCGCCGCAGAGGTGCGCCGCCGCACCGGCATCGAGGTGTCCGTGGGCGCAGGCCCGACGACGAAGCACACGCTCGTCCTCGGCACCGCGAAGCTCGCGACGGCGGCCGGCGGGTTCCAGCTCGACACCACCGGCGGCGCGAGGTTGCGCGTCGCCGGCGCCGATCGCCTCGGCGTCGTGGCCGGCGTTGGCAAGCTCCTCCGCCTCAGCCGCTTCGCCGATGCTGTGCTGACCCTGCCCGCGCTCGCCCTGACCGACTCGCCCCGGCTCCCGGTGCGCGGCATCTACTTCGCCACCCACTTCTTCAACTTCTACCACGTCGCACCGCTCGAGGAAGTGGACCGCGTGGTCGAGGAGTTCGCCCTGTGGGGCGGCAACTCGCTCAGCGTGTGGTTCGACATGCACCACTTCACCAGCCTCCAGGATCCCGCCGCCCAAGCGCACCTGGCCCGGCTGAAGCACTTCGCCGACACCGCCCACGGGGTGGGGATGCAGTTCGGCCTGACGTTCATTGCTAACGAGGCTTACGCCGGCAGCCCGGCGGCGCTGCGGCCGAAGCCCGCGCCGGGGTCCTACGGCGTAGAGCTGTGCCCGTCCATTCCCGAGGGCCTGGCCCAGATCGGCAGGTGGCAGGTCGAGGAGCTGGACGCCTTCCCGCAGGTGGACTTCATCTGGACCTGGCCCTACGACCAGGGCGGCTGCGCCTGCGAGCAGTGCAGGCCGTGGGGCGCCAATGGGTTCCTCAAGGCCTCGGAGCAGTTGGCGAGACTGTTCCACGAGCGGGCACCGCAGGGCACGGTCTGGCTCTCGACTTGGCTGTTCGACAGCATGCAGGGCGACATCGGCGAGTATGCGGGGCTGCTTAAGTTCGTCCGCGAGCAGAAGCCGGCCTGGTTCGCCGGGATCCTCGGCGGCACGCACACCGACGGGGTGCCGCCGCCGCTCCTGGACCGGCCGGAGCCGGAGCGCTACCCGCTGACCTGGTTCCCCGAGATCTCGTTGTACCAGATGGACCCGTGGGGCGGCTACGGCGCGAACCCGCTGCCCGGCCTCTGCAGCCGCCTGCGCGACAAGCTGGGCGACCGGACACAGGGCGGCTGGCCCTACTCCGAGGGCATCTACGAAGACCTCAACAAGTGGCTCTGGTGCCGCTTCGACTGGGATCCGGGAGCCGCCACCGACGACCTCCTCGCCGAGTACGCCGCCTACTACCTCGGCCCCGAGAACACCGACGACGGGGCGAAGCTGTTCCACCTCTTCGAGCAGACCCACCCGCGCGCCAACTGGCACTTGCGCAAGACGCAGGCGGTGGACGAGGCCGCCGACCTGGCCGACCGGATCGAGGCGCGTCTGCCGGCCTGGGCGAAGACCCACTGGCGCTGGCGGATCCTGGCCATCCGCGCCGGCATCGACCGCCTCGTCAAGCAGCAGGGCGTCCGCACCCCCGCCGCCCAAGCCGCCCTGAAGCCGCTCTGCGACGAGCTGGTGGGCATCTACCACGCGGACCGCACCTTCATCCGCCCGCCGGCCTTCCCAGTGCCGAAGCCGGGTGAGGCCGACAACCTGGCGCTGAACTGCCCGGTGAAGGCCTCCTCCACGCACCCCGACTTCGCCGGCTGCGAGCAGATGCTCACCGATGGGGTCTACTCGCAAGACGACGGCAAGAACTTCTGGGTCCACGACTTCCACCAAGGTCCCGTCGCCTGGGTGGTGATCGATCTGGGCAAGCCGGTGAACATCACGCAGGTCCGGCTGCAGTTCCGCGGGCTGTGGGGGAAGTACTGGTTCATCCCGGCCAACCTGGGATTCGCCGTCTCGGCCGACGGCGAGCAGTTCGAGGACGCCGGGGCGGCGGACAGGGTGCCGCGCGAGGGGGACCCGTACGACGCGAAGCCGTGGGCCTACGACATCGACAGGCCGGGGCGCTACCTGCGCATCAGCCTGGGGCCGTCGCAGCACCTGGGCGACCAGTATGCGGGCACGCTGGAGCTGGTGGAGGTGGAGGTCACCGGTAAGTGAGCCGCGGCCTCACCGCGTGGTGTTGAGGTCCGTCTTCACCTCGGCGTCCGAGCTGTTCTTGATCGGGTTGTCGCCCCGGAACAGGCAATCGGAGAAGATCGCCGCCCGCAGCCCCTGCTCCAGCGACACCGCGAGCTTGCCCTCGGCCATGAAGTCGCAGCCGTTGGCCACGATGCGGCCGCCCGACGCGCGGATACAGGCCTCGCCCTGGCCCGCCGAATCCCACCCCGCGAAGTGGCAGGAGGTGAGCATCAGCGTGCTCGGCCCGCGCTTGTCGATCTGGTGCACCGTCTCGGCCACCGGCCAGAAGCCGCAGTTGGCCAGCTTCACCGGCCCGTGGTTCTGCTCGCTCACCTCGATGGTGCCCATGAACTGCCCGTTGACGAACTGCGCGCCGGCGTGGCCTTGCGTCCGCTCCACCCGCACCGCCACCGGGCAGATGTCGGCGCCGGACTGGGTGATCACCGCGTTCCCCGGCCCGTGGCCGAAGTCGTCGAACAGGTAGCCGACCAGCGGGAAGATCACGAAGCAGTTGCTCAGGTACTCCCAGTCGGTCTTGCCGATCTTGAACCCGATCAGGTTTTTCTCGAGGTAGGCCTTGATGTCGGCGCCCTGCGGGTAGCCGGGCTTGAGGGCCATGCGAGTCCAAAAGTTGGGGTTGAAGTGCACATTCTCGATCCGCCCGATGTCGGTGCACTGGTCGATGTAGATGCCGGTCTTCAGCGGGCAGGCGAAGATGTTGCGCACGGTGTGCAGCTCGTTCCACCGGGTGCCCAGGTCGAGCGCCTGGTACGGGTTGGTGAGGGTCACGTTCTCGACTTGGCAGAGCTCGCCGTCCACCCGGATGGACCAGGGGTAGGCCACCACGTCGGGGAGGGTCTGCTCGGGGTAGTGGATGGTCATCTCGCGGATCACGCCGTTCGGCTTGAGGGTGACCAGCGGCTCGCCGTCGGGTTGGCCCTTGCCGCCGTAAGCCAGGAGCACGCTGCCGACGGGGTGCTCGGAGTGCGGCACGCCGCCGCTGGCGCCCTCCAGCGTGACGCCCGCCGGCACGGTCAACGCACCGTCGATGCGGTACAGCCCGGCGGGCAGCCGGCAGCGCGGGCCCTTGGTGGCGGCCGCGTCGAGCGCGGCCT
>JACPDV010000671.1 GCA_016183835.1 Armatimonadota bacterium | reverse complement strand
GCCTCGCCCGTCTCCTCCAGCCGCTCCACGTTCGCGATCACCGGCACGCCCACCTGCGGCTGCAGCTCCACTAGCTCGCGCCACGCGGCGTGGCCCGGCGCCGCCCAGTCGCCCACGGCCAGGAGCCACGACGGCGCCGCCGCCCGCGCCAGCAACGCCCGGTGCCGCACCGCCCGCTCCACCGAGGCGAGATCGCTCCACAAGGAGCCGAGCGGGACCATGTCCACCAGCTCGGCGAAGTAGGGGTTGACCGTCGGCGCGATCAGGAGCGCATCGGGCCGCGCCGCGTCCATCGCCTCGCGCAGCTCCGCCAGCGCCCGCCGCACTCTGAGGCAGCCGCGCGGCCCGCCGTCGTCGGGCGGCGCCACCTCGCGCAAGCGGAGCCCGTCGGCGCCCGCACCCGACTCCCCGAGCAGCTCACGCACCCGCCCGGTCACGTCGGCATGAGCCGTGTGCAGCGGCCAGTCGAGCACCACCCGCCGCTCGGCCTCGTGCTGCGCCGCCACGAATCCGCGCAAGTCCGGCCACTCCTCGGCTCGCTCCCAGCCGCCAAGCCACAGCGTGCCCGGCGCGATGCCCTGGCTCTCAATCCGCGCCAGTGCCTCCGTCGCACTCGCCGGCGTGGCGCGCGGCCCGAGGTCGAGCACCGGCCGGCTCCACCACGCCGGCGTGGGGCGCGCCGGAAAGCCCACCAGCCCGCGCTCCGCCAGCAGTTCGCGGTACATCCGGAACCCCGTCACCGCGTCGCGCGCGCCGAAGAGGAGCCACAGCGCGGGCGTCTGCCACTCGTTGCTCCCCGTCACGGAGCCGCCGTAGTCCAGCTCCCAGCCGCAGCGATAGCCGCCGCGGTAGGCGAAGCGGCTGAAGCCGAGCTGGTCGAGCGCGGGCGCGAGGCCGACCACCGGCCAGGGCAGATCGCCGCCGAGGTCCAGCGCGTGACACCACGGTGCGGGAAGGAACGAGTCGAGCCCGCCGTGGCGGGCCGGGTCGTCTACCAGGTCGATCTCGTCGTCCTCCCACCAGGCGCGCAGGTCGCGCTCGGCGGCGGTCGGGCGGGCGGTGAGGAGCCCCTGCCAGTGCGGCCGGGTGCCCCGCGCCAGATCCCGATAGGGCCGCCGGTAGCCGGCGCGAAATCCAGCCGGGCCGGGCTCGAGGCCGCCCACGTCGTCGGCGCTCGCGCCGTGCAACAGGTGGCAGTCGGCCACCTGCCCGCTGCCCCGCACCGTGACCTGGTAGCCGATCTCGGCGTCGAGGCAGCGCCATTCGTAGCGCTTCTCGGCCCAGGCGCTGGAGCGCGCCGGGAAGGTGAGGACGATGGCCTCGCCGTCGCGCGTGACCACCGGCGGGCCGGGCGCCTCGAGCTCATCCCGCCGGGCCACGGTGTCGACGCTGGAGCTGAGGAACAGCTCCGCCACTGGCTGACCCGTGGCGAGCGCCAGGCTGAGCGTCCACGGCCGCTCGCCGTCGTAGGTCAGCGTGTAGGCGTGCGTCACCAGCTCCAGCCTGCGAGCCGCCTTCGTCAGTCGGACCATGGCGTCACCAGTTGATGGGATAGACCTTGATGTGCGGCAGGAAACAGGCCAGCAGCGTGGCCCCTGCGCCGCACGAGAAGTCCCCCAGGATCAGTCCCAGGAAGAACGGGATCGCCCGGCGGTAGAGCTTCATCCCGCCCGAGCGCAGGATCACCGTCTTGATCAGCCAGGCCAGGAAGAAGGGCATCCAGATGCTGCCCATGGTGTTGGTGCCGGCCATGGCGTAGCCGATGGGGTGGAACGGGCAGGCCACCCAGGCGGCCCGCCAGGCGATCAGCCCGAGACAGACGCCGAAGCCCAGTCCCACGCAGGCCAACTGCGTCCCGGCGCGGCGCGGGGGGTTGAGGAGCTGGCCGATCACCTCCTCCCAGATGGTCCGCCCCATGGTGGTGCGCCACGGCTCCGCGCCGCCCAGCGCGCCAAGGCTGTACCACACCCGCAGCGCAAGGACCAGCCCGACGGGAATGGCGAACGCCACCGCCAGGATGATCGCGAACGACACCTGCCGCGGCCGCAGCCGCGCGCTGTCGGCGATCTTGAAGGCGTCGAGCTGGTGCGGCATCGACTGGCAGCGCATGTCGAAGTTGGACAGGCTGCGCAGGAACGCCATGATGCTCAGGTCGCCCAGCCCCAGCCGCCCCTGCGCCACGGTGAGCACCAGCCGGTTCGGGTCCATCATCGGCGCGAAGAGCCAGGCGTTGCCCGTCTCCGCGCGGATCCGCGTGGCCGCCACCATCACCGCCAGCGCCAGGACGAAGATCGCCATCGCCAGACTGGTGGTCATCTTCGCCTGCGCGCAGAAGACGATCAGGGCGCCGAAACAGACGGCGAAGCCGACGAACGCCGTGCGGTACGACAGCGGCTCCCGCGAGTCGTCGAGCCGCTCGCCGCCACGGGCGAAGGCGGTGCGCAGCATCTGCCGGAACGTGCCGCGCGCGAACCAGAACGAGAACACCGCCAGCGCCAGGAACGCCCCGGCGCCCTGCTCGTGGGGAAACGGGAACTGCCCCAGGCTGCCGCCGACTTCGGTCATGCCGAGCTGCGAGCCGAGGCCCGCCTCGAGCTTGCCCAGCCAGAAGAAGAGCCAGCAACTGAACGTCACGTCCAGGCTGAGCAGGAAGCCGATCCCGATCACGAACGGGTAGAACGAGATGGCGAGCGGGCGGAGGGCCTGTCCGAAGCGGCCGGCGAAGGCGCTGTCGATGGGCAGGTAGCGCACGTTCAGGCTGGGGAACATGGGCAGGTTGGCGTGCAGGTTGTTGACCACGCCGATCACCGCCGCCAGCGCGAAGCCCACCCAGAGCACCGGGTTGCGCCAGAAGTCGCCGCCCTCGCGGGTCATCTCGAGGGGGAGGATGACGGTGGGGAAGGTCAGCCGCTCGCGGTCGACCCACTGTCGCCGGAGCAGCGCGCTGAGGCACACCGTGGCGCCCATGAAGCAGAGCAGGAAGACGGTCCAGGTCAGCCCCGGCATCAGCCAGGCGCGGTACGGCACCGGCGCGTGACCGCTGTAGAAGTCCTCGATCACGCCGGCGCCGTGCGGCACGAACCAACGCGGGATGTAGGGCACCACCAGATCGAGGTGGTTCTCGGCGGTGGCGAAGTGGTAGGGCGCCAGCATCACCGGCACCAGGAAGTGGATCCCGCCGCTGCTGGCGATCACCGTGCCGGTGGTCATCATCATGTACACCACCAGCACCTCGCCGCGGCTCAGCTTGGTCCGCGGCAGGACCCAACCAAGGAGCTTGTTGACCCCCAGCACGAGGAGCAGCCCGCCGAAGGCGCCGAGCGGGATGGAGGTGTTGGCCAGGGCACTGTGCCCGCGCTGCCCGACCACCAGCTCCGCCTCGTGGATCCAGCGCTCGACGAGCGCGACCATCGCCAGCCCCACGAGGGCGGAGCGGACAGTCAGGGCGGATGCACGCGCGGCGGTGGGC
>JACPDV010000646.1 GCA_016183835.1 Armatimonadota bacterium | reverse complement strand
GCGCCTCGCGGGCCATCTCTCCGGCGGCATGAAGCAGAAGCTCAGCCTGGCCTGCGCCCTCATCCACACGCCGAAGGTCCTTTTGCTCGATGAGCCCACCAGCGGCGTGGACCCGCTCGCCCGGCGGGCCTTCTTCGACATCATCGGCGAGCTGGCCGAGCGCGGCACCAGCATTCTGGTCACCACCCACGTGATGGACGAGGCGGAGCGCTGCCACCGCCTGGCGCTGATGAACCGCGGGCGGATCGTCGCCGAGGGCACGCCCGCCGAGGTCAAGGCGCTCACCGGCGGGCATCTCTACCGCTACCACGCCACGCCGGCCGGCCGTGCGCTCGAGCTGGCCGAGCGCCATCCGTCGGTGGAGTCGGCGGCGCTCTTCGGGCGCGACCTGCAGGTGCTCTTTCGCGACGGTGCGGCGGAAGCCGCGGCGCTGGCCGGCTGGCTGCGCGAGCAAGGCGTGACCACGCCGGAGCCCGAGCCGGTGCGGCCCACCATCGAGCACGCCTTCCTCGAGATCCTCCGCCGCGACGAGCCGCCCGACGCCCGGCAGGGAGGCAGCGCATGAGGCGCCTCCTGGCCGTGGCCCGCAAGGAAACCATCCACGTCACCCGCGATGTGCGCAGCCTGCTCGCCGCCCTGGCGCTCCCCACCGGCCTGCTCCTCCTCTACGGCTACGCCGTGGACTTCGACCTCCGCGACGTGCGCTTCGCCGTGGTGGATCACGACCGCACGCCCGCCTCGCGCCGGCTGATCGAGGCCTGCGCCAGGATCCACGGCTTCACCTACGCCGGCGAGCTGCAGCAGGCGAGCGAAGCCGACCAGTGGTTCGAGCGGCGCCGCGGAATGCTCGTGATCGGCATCGATCGTGGGTTCCAGCGCGACCTGCAACGCGACGGCACCGCGCTCCTGCAGGTGCTGGTGGACGGCACCGACGCCACCGCCGGGGCCACGGCGCTGCAGTACGCCACGGGCGCGCTCAGCCGCGTGACGCAGTCGCTGGCCGCGACGCAGCTCCGCGCCGCCGGCGTGCCGCCGCAGATGACCCGCCCGGCCGTGGACGTGCGCGTGCGCGTGCTCTACAACCCGAACCTCGAGAGCCGGCAGTTCATGGTGCCCGGCCTGACGGCGATCATCCTCACGCTGATGGCGTCGCTCCTCACCAGCGGCGTGATCGTCCGCGAGCGCGAGCGCGGCAGCTTCGAGCTGCTCGCCGCCAGCCCCATCTCGCCCGGCGAGCTGCTGATCGGCAAGATGCTGCCCTACTTCGCCCTGGCGGTGTTCGACGTGGTGATGTGCGTCGCCGTGGGCTGGCTGGCCTTCGGCGTGGTGCCCCGGGGCAGTCTCCTGCTCCTCACCGCCCTGTCGATGATCTTCGTCTTCGGCGCGTTGTCGCTGGGGCTGTTCTTCTCGTGCGTCGCCGAGACGCAGCAGGTGGCGATGCTCCTCTCCTTCGTGGCCACGCTGATCCCCACCATGCTGCTTTCGGGGTTCGCCTACCCGGTGCGCAACATGCCGGTGGTGCTGCAGTGGCTGGGGCAGGTCTTTCCCGCCACGCACTTCATCGTCATCGCCCGCGGGATCATCCTCAAGGGCGTGGGCTTCGCGGCGCTCAAGCCGGCCATCCTCCGGCTCACGGTGATCTCCGCACTGCTGATCGTCCTGGCGGTGCGGCGGTTTCGAAAGAGGCTGTGATGCGGCTCGCCTACATGCTGCGCAAGGAGTTCAGCTCGTTCCGGCGCAACCCGGTCCTGCTGCGCATGGCCATCCTCCTGCCGTTGATGCAGACCTTCATCCTCAGCTATGCCAGAAACCTGGACGTGGTCGAGGTGCCGCTGTCGGTTTGCGACGAGGCCCACACCCCGGCCACGCGCGCCCTGATCACCAAGCTCGACTCGACGCCGTACTTCCACGTGGTGCGGGTGCGGCTGGGGCCGGCGGAGCTGCAGGACGACCTCGACCGCGGCACCGCCGCCCTGGCGCTCCACCTGCCGCCGCACTTCGACCGCGACGTGGCGCGCGGCCGCGCCCGCGTGCAGGTGCTCGTCGACGGCGGCGACTCCGCCACCGTGTCCGTCGCCGCCAACTACCTGGCGCTGATGCTCGGCGGCTTCGACCGGCGGATGCGGCTCGACACCGCCGCGCGGCGCGGGCTGGCGCCGCGCATCCCCGCCACCGACATCCGCTCCCGCGTGTTCTACAACCCGGACCTGCGCACGCTGTGGTTCATGGCGCCCGGCGTGATGGCGATGGTCCTCACCATCCTCCTCCAGAACCTGACCGCCCTCTCCATCGCCCGCGAGCGCGAGCTGGGCACCCTCGAACAGCTCGTCATGACGCCCATCCGGCCCTGGGAGCTGCTCCTCGGCAAGTTGACCCCGTTCGCCGTGGTGGGCTGCGTCGACGCCACCATCGTCAGCCTGCTGGTCCACTTCTGGTTCGGCGTGCCGCTCAGGGGGAGCGTGCCCACGCTGATGACCGCCGTGCTCATCTTTCTCTTCGCCACGCTCGGCCTGGGGCTCTTGGTCTCCACGCTCTCGTCCAACCAACAACAGGCGCAGTTGCTGAACTTCTTCCTCTCGTTCCCCAGCATCTTGCTGTCGGGGTTCATCTTCCCGGTGGCGAACCTGCCCAAGGCGCTGCAGGCGGTCAGCGTGGTGGTGCCGATGACGCACCTGCTGGAGGTGATCCGCGGCGTCTTCCTGCGCGGCTCGGGGTTCGGCGCGCTGTGGCCGAGCCTGGCGCGGCTGGCGGTGCTGGCGGTATGCTTCTTCGCGCTGGGGGTGACGCGGTTCCAGAAGCGGCTGGACTGAGGCGGGAACGGCGCGACGTGCAGACGCGCTTGACAATCCGGTGCCGGGCCGCTTTGACACGTTGGTCCGCCGCGGGCTATGATTCGTGCGGCGGGCGTGCGGGCCCGGGGGAGCACAGCGATGAGCAAACCGGAACAAGGCGCGAGCGGGTCGGGGCGGGTGGTGGTGGGGCTGATCATCGTCGCCCTGATCGGCGGCGGGATCTACCTGCTCCGCGACCAGCTCTTTCCCAAGAAGAGCGGCGAGGCCGGGCCGGTGAACCCCGGCAGCCTAGCGCCCAGCAGCGAGGGCGTGGAGAAGACCGACCTGAAGGGCATCACCACCGTTCAGGAGTACTCCTACGTCCCCTCCGAGCGGCTGCCGAAGGTGGAAGGCGTCAAGGGCTACCAGTGGTCGGCCACCGACCGCGTGGTCGAGTTCCCCATCAACGTTTGGATCGGCTGGCTGCCCATCATCGCCGCCAACCACGGCGCCGAGCCCAACACCGACAGCCTGTTCTACAAGCGCTACGGTTTCAAGGTGCGGCTCAGCCTGATCGACAACCCGGTCCAGGCGCGCACCGCCTTCGTCACCGGCAAGAGCCACATCCTGTGGGGCACGCTCGACATGATGGTGCTCTTCGCCGAGGGCTTGATGAAGGACAGCCGCACTTCGCCGCGGATCTTCCAGCAGATCGACTGGAGCTCCGGCGGTGACGGGATCGTCGTCCGCGGCGACATCAACGAGGTCCGCGACCTGAAGGGCAAGACCATCGCCCTGGCGCAGAACAGCCCGTCCGAGTATTACCTCTTCAACCTGCTGATCCGCTCCGGCCTGCAGCCCGGCGACGTCAAGACCAAGTTCACGGCCGACGCCTTCCAGGCTGCCGCGGCGTTCGCCAGCAACGCCGACGTCGATGCCTGCGTGAGCTGGGCGCCGGACATCTACACCATCTCGGAGAAGGTCAAAGGCACCAAGCTGCTCAGCACCACCGCCGAGGCCAACCGCGTGATCGCCGACGTGTGGGCCGCCCGCGCCGACTTCGCCAAGGACCATCCCGAGGTGATCCAGGGCCTCGTCTCCGGGATCTTCGATGGCATCGGCTGGCTGAAGCAGTCCGACGCCAACAAGAAGCAGGCCTATGCCTGGCTCGGCAAGCTCTACAGCTTCCCCGCCGAAGACGTGGCCAAGATGGCCAACGACGCCTACAGCACCAACTTCGGCGAGAACGCCAAGTTCTTCCTCAACCAGAACAACCCGACCAACTTCGAGAATACCTGGAAGTCGGTCTCCTACGTCTACAAGACCCTCGGGCTGATCGACAACGAGACCCCCTTCGACCGGGTCATGGACTTCAGCGTGATCAAGACCCTCCGCGACCAGAAAAAGTACGTCGATCAGAGCGAGACCGCCGCCACCAGCTTCGTGCCGCGCAGCTACGAGCAGGTGGCCGAGGGCAAGACCCCGGTCTTGCGGCAGGCCATCCGGATCCACTTCTACCCGAACTCGGAAAACCTGCACGAGTCCGCTCACGATCCCACCGGAAAGGCCGTTGCGGGCCAGCTCTACGACCCGAATGTGGACAAGCTGATCGCCAGCGCCGCACAGCTCGCCGGGCAGTTCGAGACCTGCACCATCGCCGTCACGGGGCACTGCGACTCCTCCAACAAGGGGCAGGTGGACTACCGGCTGGCCCAGGAGCTGTCGCAGAAGCGCGCCCAGGCGGTGCGCGACGCCTTGGTCAAGCGCGGCAAGTTCAACCCCAACAAGTTCGCCGTGAAGGGCAAGGCGTGGGACGAGGCGGCCGACCCGCAGGATCCCGAGAACCAGGCGCTGAACCGGCGGGTCGAGATCGTGGTCTATCCCCCGGAAGCGCCACAGTGAGCTCGTCCCACCCACGGCCGCGGCGGCCGTTCTGGCAGATCCGAGAGCACCTCAGCCCGTGGGCCGCCCGCGGGCTGGGGCTGATCCCCATCCCCGTGATCTGGGCGGTGTGGTGGTGGGTCACCCGCGACCGCGTGCCCGGCATGGTGGAATCGCGGATCGTCACCGCCGCCGCCCTCCCCTCCCCGCGGGAGATGTTCGACCGCAACAGCCTGCGCATCCTGTGGTTCGACAAGGAGCTCAGCCGCAGCGCCCTGGTCAGCCTCGAGCGCGTCACGGCGGGGTTCGCCCTGGCGCTGGCGGTGGTCCTCCCATTGGGCCTGTCGATGGGCTCGTGCACCAAGGTCAAGGCCATGTTCCAGCCGTTCATGGTGGCCGGCGGCTACACGCCGGTGGCCGCCCTGGTGCCGCTGACGATGGTCTGGTTCGGCGTCGCGGAACGCCAAAAAGTGGGCTTCCTCGCCATCGCCACGTTCGTCTACCTCCTGCCGATGATCGTCCAGGCGGTGGACAACGTGGATCACGTTCTGATCCAGACCGCGCAGACCCAAGGCGCATCCCGCTGGCAGATCGTCTCGCGGGTGCTGCTCCCGGTGGCGCTGCCGGACATCTACGGCGCCATGCGGCTGGGCTTCGGGGTGGCCTGGAGCTGGATCATCCTGGCCGAGGTGGTGGCCGCCGAGAACGGGCTGGGGTTCATCATCAACGTCGCCCAGGGCCGCAGCTCGCACATCGAGCACGTCTACCTCACGCTGGTGGTGATCGTCCTCATCGCGTTCGCCATCGACCGGCTCTGGTCGCTCGGCTACCGCGCCTGCTTCCCCTATCGGAGCGCCCTCGATGGCTGAGCCCGCCGCGCCTGGCGCCGAGACGACGACGCCCCAGCCGCCGCCCTGCGTGGTGGAGGCGCGTGGTGTGGGCAAGACCTGGCCCGACGGCAACGTCGCGCTCCACGACATCACCTTCCGCATCGAGGACCTGCCCGGTCAGGGCGAGCTGATCACCCTCGTCGGCCCCAGCGGCTGCGGCAAGTCCACGCTGCTCAACCTGATCGCCGGGTTCGACACGCACCTCCCGCCCACCACCGGCGAACTGCTGGTCTTCGGCGAGCCGGTCACCGGGCCCGGCCGCGACCGGGGGATGATCTTCCAGAAGTACAGCTCCTACCCCCACCTCCGCGTGTGGCAGAACATCGGCTTCGGGCTCAACCTGCACCGCCGCCAACTGGGCCTGTCGGCCGCCGACGTGCGCGAGCAGGCTCACGCCTGGGCCAAGCGCGTACACATGGACGGCAGCGAGCAGAAGTACCCGCACGAGCTGTCCGGCGGGATGCAGCAGCGCGTGGCCATCGCCCGCACCCTCGCGCTCCGCCCGCGCATCATCCTGATGGATGAGCCATTCAGCGCGCTGGACGAGCCGACGCGGTACGAAATGCAGGATCTGATCGTGGAGCTGTGGAACGAGGTGGAGGCGACGGTGTTCTTCGTCACCCACAGCCTGGCGGAGGCGGTCTACCTGGGCGACCGGATGTGGATCTTCTCGCCCTCGCCCGGTACCATCGCCAAGCAGATCACGGATCTGCCGCTGCCCACGGAGCCGGCGGTGGTGATGCAGACGCGGCCGGCGTTCGAGGAGCGGGTGAGAGCGGTGGGTGAGGTGTTCATGCACCTGGCGCACGGCGGGGAGAGGTCCGATGGCTGAGCGGCAGCCGAGCTGGTGGGATTACACCCGGGCGGCGTTCCACTTCCGCGTTCCGCTCGGCGGGCTCGGCGACATCGGCGTCAACTATCTCTGCCTCGCCTCCGGCGCGATCTTCGCCGGGCTGTTCGGCATCGCCCACAACTTCCGCGCCTCGCTGGGCGTGATGCTCCTCACCAGCGCCTTCGAGCTGGCCTACCTTTGGTTCCTC
>JACPDV010000645.1:5636-19586 GCA_016183835.1 Armatimonadota bacterium | reverse complement strand
CCGGAGCCGGGCGAGGGCGCCCGGCCCACAAGGAGTGGCAGCGGAGGCTCCCGGAAGAGGTCCTTATGCGGCATCTGAACGCAACCCACTTGCTCATCCACGAGGACGTGATGTCCGACACGCTGATGCGCGCGCGGGCGGAGCGCATGCAGCCGCACATCACCGCCGGGGTCACCGAGGTGGTCGACGACGCCCGGCTGAACGAGCTGGTGGACGAGCTGCAGCTCTTCGGCCGCGGCCTCCACGGCCGGTTCGCCGACGTGCCCATGGTGGTGGTGCTCAACCGCTTCCTCTTCGACCACGACGAGGCCACGCAGGCCGCGCGGAGGGACCGGTATCCGAACCTGTTCCGCTCGCCCTACCACAAGCTGACCGGCTACGGGCTGAGCGGCAAAGGCTGCTACGAGTGGCGCGACAGCGGCTCGCCCGAGTACCGCGCCAGGACCGGCATGGTGTGCCAGCCGGCGTGGCAGATCCACACCATCGTCGGCTGCCCCTTCCGCTGTGCCTACTGCGGACTGGGGTGGACCCAGCACCTGCTGATGAACCTGGAGAAGCTGGTCGAGCGGCTCGACGGCTGGATCGGCGACGACCCGCCGCAGACCCTGTGGCAGCACGACAACCACTCCGACGTGAGCGAGTTCGAGCCCGAGTACGGCAGCTCGGCGCTCCTGATCGACTACTTCGCCCACAAGCCGGGCTGCTACCTGGAGCTCTACGTAGGCAAGAGCGACAACGTGGACAACTTGCTGAGCCTGGACCACCGCGGCAAGACCACCTGCTGCTGGAGCGTCTCGCTGCGCTCGCAGTGCGACCTGCTCGAGCCCGGGACGGCCTCGCTGACCGCGCGGTTGGAGTCCATCCGGAAATGCCAGGAGGCGGGCTACCCGGTCCGCATCCGTTACTCGCCGCTCATCCCCATCCGCGGCTGGCGCGAAGAGCTGCGGGAGATGATCGAGCTGACTTTCGCCACGTGCCGGCCCGAGCTGATCACCTTCGAGACGCTGCGCTACATGAGCCATGACGCGATTGTGGCGGCGATGAGGCCGGAGGTGCTCGACCCGGAGTGGCTGGAGCTGATGCGCGAGGCGCCGGCGAAGCCGGAGTTCGGCGGCGGCGAGATTCCCGATGCGTTCCGGGAGCGGGTGTACCGGGCGGTGATCGATGACCTGGAAGAGATCAGCCCGCGGACGCCCTACGCCTTCTGTCGCGAATCACGGCCGATGTGGGACTGCTTCGCGACGGACTTCGAGCGGCACTGGCAGCGGCCGGACTCGTATGTCTGCAACTGTGGCCCGTTCTCGTCGCCGGACCATGCGCTGCTGCAGGTGGCGGGCGGGTGAGCTGGTGCGTACGGTAAGGGGGGTGAGGTGGGGGTCGGGCCCATTGTCGCCACTCCGGAACCCGACCCTGACACCTCTGAAGGGAGAGCCTATGCGTCCAGTTGGCTCACGCTGATCGCTAACAGACAGCACTCTAGTGCGTTCTCGCCGGGTTGTAAGGGCCTGTTCTCTGGTTCGCCCGAACTCGGCCCCGGAGGTCCCACCCGGCGGTCGCCGAACGTCCGCGCCGGGCGGTGCAGCCCCGGGAGTCGTGACGATGGAGCGTTGTGTCGTGGTCGGCGCAGGCGGGATCTCGAACGCCTGGTTCCCGCCACTCATGGCCGAGGGTGTCGAGATCGTCGCCGTGGCGGACCTCCGCCGCGAGGCCGCCGAAGCGCAGATCGCCAGGTACGAGCTGTCCGCCGAGGCGTCCACCGACCTCGCCGCCGCGCTCGCCAAGCACGGGCCCGACTTCGTGGTGGACTTGACCGTGCCCGAGGCGCACTGCGAGGTCACGTGCGCCGCACTCGAGGCCGGCTGCCACGTGATCGGCGAGAAGCCGCTGGCCAGCAGCATGGCCGAGGCGCGCCGCATGGTCCGCACCTCGGAAGCCACCGGCAAGCTCTACATGGTCAGCCAGTCGAACCGCTGGCACGCCCCGCACGACCAGGTCCGCCGCACCGTCGCCTCCGGCCGGCTGGGCGAGTTGACCACCATCGCCTGCGACTTCTTCATCGGCGCCCACTTCGGCGGCTTCCGCGACGAGATGGCGAGCCCGCTGATCCTCGACATGAGCATTCACCACTTCGACCTCTGCCGCTTCATGACGGGCTGCGACCCGGTCAGCGTCTACGCGCACGAGTTCAACCCGGCGGGAAGCTGGTACCGGGGCGACGTGTCGGCGAGCTGCATCTTCGAGCTGACCGGCGGGGTGGTGTTCAGCTACCGCGGGAGCTGGTGCGCCGAGGGTTGCCACACGAGCTGGCGCGGCGACTGGCGGTTCATCGGCGACCGCGGCACGCTGCTCTACGACCACGACCAGGCGCCGTACGGGCAGGTGGTGGCGGGCGACGAGGGCTTCAGCCGGCCGCTGGCGGAGCTGGAGGTGGACACCTCGCCGCTCGAGCACACCGGCCAGCACGGCGCACTGCGCGAGCTGCTGGCCTATCTCCGCACGGGCTAGATTCCGCAGTGCGAATGCCACGACAACATCAAGTCGCTGGCGATGGTGCAGTCTGTGATCGAGAGCAGCCGGCGGGGCGAGAAGGTGGCGGTGGCGGGATTGTAACCCCTCACCGCCTGAACAGCACCTCCGGCGCCTTGCGCGGCACGGGCGGCGTCGGTCCCGCCGGCCGGCCCGCGATCAGCGGCGCGGAGACCCGGCAGTCCTCCGGCACCCCGAACTCCGCCTTCGCCTCCGGCGAGTCGAGGAACCCGTGCGCCAGCCCAATCCAGCAGGTGCCCAGCCCCATCGCGTGCGCCGCCAGCATCACGTTCTGCGCCGCCAGCGCGCCGTCCACCGCCGCCGTCACGGCCGGTCGGACGTAGATCACGATCAGCGCGGGTGCCCCGTAGAAGATGTTGAAGTCCGGGCTCACCAAGCGGTCGCGCAGCGCCTCGAGCGGCGACCCGGACTCGAGGCTCGCCAGCAGGTGCGCCTTGGCCCGGTCGCCCAGGTGCCGGATGGCGTCGGCGCCCTCGACGAGGCCGAACGCCCAGGGCTGCGTGTTCATCCCGCTCGGCGCCTGCACCGCGGCGTCGAGCAGGGCGTCGAGGGTGCCCGGCTCGAGCGGCTCGGGGGAGTAGCGCCGCACGGAGCGGCGAGTGCGGATGGCTTCGGTCACGTCCATGAGTACGTCTCCCGTCAGGATTAGGCCAGGGCCACGATCTTGAGCGAGCGGTCGGGCAGCGGCAGGTCGATCCGCGCGCGGCGCCGGTGCGACTCGCGGATGGCGATGGCGACCTCCAGCGCCGCGCGCCCATCCTTGCCGCTGCACGCCGGGTCGCCGCCGTGCTCGATGCAGCGGAGAATGTCGTAGGCGGCGTGGACGTTCGGCGCGAGGATGTGTTGCGTGCGCGGGAAGGGGTAGCGCGCCATGCCGCTCAGCCGGTCGTCGCCGGGCTTGTACACTTCCCAATCCAGACCGTTGCCCACGCCGCGGATCCGCCCGGCGCTCCCCAGCACGTCGATCTCGACGCCCACCGGACCACTGGGCATGCCGCGCACGATCCCCGTCACGCCGTTGGCGAAGTGGAGGTAGCCGTTGCCCGGCTGATCGTCGTCGGTCGCCGCCGCCTCGTCGCTCATCATCTCGCCGTAGACCCACTGCACGTCGGCGTTGCCGGCGTGGTAGCGGACGATGTCGATCAGGTGGCTGCCGTTGTGGCTGAGGTGGCAGTGGAGCAGGCCGGTGACCTGCAGCAGGTCGCCGATCACGCCCTGCTCGGCCAGCTCCCGCGCGCGGACGTGCCAGGGATGCCAGCGCCGGCTGCAGCCGATGGCCAGCGGGATCCCGCGCGCGGCGCAGGCGTCCACCATCTGGTCGGCCTCGGCCAGCGACGTGGCGATGGGCTTCTCGGCGTAGATCGCCTTGACGCTGGTCGCGGCGCAGGCGCAGACCACCTCGCAGCGCTCGACGGTGTGGGTGCAGACCGAGACGATGTCGGGCTGCTCCTTGGCCAGCATCTCGCGGTAGTCGGCGTAGGTGGCGGCAACCCCCCAGCGCTCGGTGAAGGCCGAACGCTTCTCGGGCACCACGTCCGACCCCGCCACCACCTCCACCTCGGGCACGGCCCGGTAGGCGGCGATGTGGGAGTAGGGCAGGAGCACCGACGGCTGCTTGCCCTCGGGGCACTCGTCGTCGATGGTGCTGGCCATCCTCCCCAGACCGATCACAGCCACCCGGTAGCGAGCCATGGCAGACCTCCGCGCGCGGCGACGCGGTGAGCGGTTTCCAGGCCGACAGGCGGGCTCCTCCGCGAGAGCGGACTCGGCGCGAAGTCAGGCCGAGTGGCCGTTGGTGCGGGGTGCGATCGCGTGCAAGGCGGCTCGCAGGTCGGTCAAGGTGATGGGTTTGGCGAGCAGCACGTCGACGCCTTCGGGCAGCGTGCCCGCGGTGCGCATCTGGTCGCCAAAGCCGGTCTGCATGATCACGCCCAGGTCCGGACGTTGTGCCTTGAGCAGCTTGACCAGGTCGGCGCCGTTCATCTCGGGCATGGCCTGGTCGGTCAACAGCGCGTCGTGGACGGCCGGGTCGAAGCGCTCGACGGCGTCGCGGCCGTTGGCGGCCAGGTCCACGTGGTGGCCGTCGGCGGTCAGGTAGGCTGCCAGCAGCCGGCGAACGGCCGGGTCGTCTTCGGCGACGAGGACGCGCAGCGTGCGGGCCAGCGCGCGGCTCGGCTGGGCGACTGGCTGGTCGGCCGGCTCGGGTCGGGTGAGGGGCAGCACGAGCGACACGGCGGTGCCGACTCCGGGGGCGCTCTGGATCCTCACCTCCCCGCCGTGCCGGCGGACGATGCCGTAGACCATCGCCAGGCCGAGGCCGGTGCCGCGCTCGCCCTTGGTGGTGAAGAACGGCTCCAGGCAGCGCCGCTGCATGGCAGCGGTCATGCCCGGCCCGGTGTCGCTCACGGTGATCAGCAGGTGACCATCGGCGACCTCGGTGCTGAGGCCGATGGTGCTCGCGTGGCCGGGCCGGCGGTCGCCGCAGAGGGCGTCGGCGGCGTTGATCACCAAGTTGACCAGGGCCTCGCGGAGGTCGGTCTCCACGCCGTAGACGCGCGGCATGGGCTGCAGATCGAGCGCCAACTGGATGGTCTTGCCCGCGGCCTGGGCTTCGTCCTTCCAGCGCGGCTGCGTCAGGGCGACGGCGCTGCGGACCAGGGACTCCACGTCGATCGGGCTCAGCGCCTCGGCCTCGTCGTGCGTCCGGTAGAACTCGCGCAGCCGTCGCACCACCGCGGCCCCATCCAGGGCGGCCGTGCGGATGATCTCGAGCGACTCTTCGAGGTCCGGCAGCGGCGACCCGGCCCGGCTCTTGATCAACAGCAGTTCGGCGAAGCCGACGATCGGGGCGAGGGCGTTGTTGAAGTCGTGGGCGATGCCGCTGGCGAGCGTGCCCAGGGCGCTCAGGCGCTCCTGCTGGATGACCTGCTGCTGGGTCGACTCCAGCTCGCGGAGGGCCTCCTCGAGCCGGGCATTGGCGGCGCGGAGCGCCCGCTCCCGCTCCTCGAGCGCGTCCTGGGCCTCCTTCAGGTCCGTGATGTCGGCGTAGACGCCGAACGCGCCATCGAGCGCGCCGTGCTCGTTGTAGTGGGGGCTGACGGTGGCCAAGATGACCCTGCGCTCGCCGTCCGGGCGGCGGATGCGAAGCGTGTACCGCGACGTCTCACCACTCCGGCGGCGCTCGACCTGCTCCTCGATGGTGTCGAGGGCCTCCGGGTCGCAGAACTCGAGCAGGCTCCAGCCCGGCAGTTCTCCAGGGGGCATGCCGAAGATCGCGTGGGCCGCCGGATTGGCGAAGACGAAACGCTCGCCGAGGTCGATCAGGCTGCAACCTTCGCCCTGGCTCTCGATCAGGGTGCGGAACTGCCGCTCACTGCGCGCCAGGGCCTCCTCGGAGCGCTGCCGGCTGAGGTAGGCCTGGAGGATCTGGATAGCCGTGGCCAGCAGTTCGACGTCCTCGGCGGCCCAGCCGCGCTCGGCCCGGGGGTGGTCGAACCCGATGAACCCCACCCAGTCGCCCTCGACGAACACCGGCAAGACGAGCATGGCCTGGGTCCCGAAGCCGCGCAGGAACGCGCGCTCGCAGGCGGGGAACTCGGCGACGCGGCCGAGGATCGGGTGGCCGGCGGACAGCTCCTCGCGCCAACGGCGGAACCCGGTGGCATCGTAGGGGACGTGCTGGAGCGCGGGACTGTCGATCTGGGCGGCCACTCCCGGCGCGCACACCTCGCGGACCAGCGAGGCGCACAACGCTTCCGCCGGGCCGGCCTCATTGGTGAACTGGTACACACGGCTGGCCCCGGCGGCGGCCAGCAGCTCGGCCAGGACGGCGGTCACGGGGTCGCGCTCCGCCGTGGGCTCGAGCAGCTCCCGGGCGCAGCGGGCAAGGGCCTGCTCGTACCGGAGCCGGTGGCGGAGGGTATCGCTCGCCGCGCGGAGGGCGGTGATGTCCCGCGCCGACAGAAGCACCGAGCGGACCTGGCCGTCCGACCCGAACTCCGGGAAGGTGCGCACGTCGTACGTCCGCCGGCCAATCCGCAAGTCCGCGGTCACCTCGCGAGCGGTGGCCTTGCCGCTCGACGCCACCTCCGCCACCCATCCGCCGTAGCCGGCGAGCACCTCCGCCGGCAGATCGGGTCCGACCCGCCGGCCGCCCGCACCGGGCGAGGCGCCGGTCACTCGGCCGAGCACCGGGCTCACATACAGCGCCCGCCCTTCGCGGTCGAAACGGAGCACGATGTCGTCGGTGTTCTCCACCAGCTCGCGATAGCCGGCCTCTTGCTCCCGGAGGGCGGCGTTGGCGGCGGCCAGCGCCGCGGTGCGGTCCGCGACCCGCTGCTCCAGGTTCAGTCTGGCCGCCTGCAGCGCTTCTTCGGCACGGACCCGTTCTGCCACCTCCAGCCGCAGGCGGCGGTTGAGCGCGAGGCTCTCCAGCCGTTCAGCGGTCTGCCGGAGGACCACCAGAGCCACCGTGCCGAGCAACAGGCACTGCATGGATCGCACCGCGGAGACCGGCAGGCCGCTCGAGTAGACCAGGGCTCCCCACGCGGCCAGCACCAGCAGATTGAGCGTGCCGAGGCGCAAGACCTCGAGGCCGTCGCAAGCGCGCGGCCCCTCGGCTCGCTCGCCGGCCGGCCCTGGCCGGCACCACTCCGCACCGGCGGCGGCCAGGCCGAAGTACCCGACCGCCCACAGCATCCCCACCCAGTGGCCTGGCTCGTAGGTGTCGAGCGCGTCCAGGACGCCGTAGGCAAGGTCGGCGACCAGGGTGGCCGCCATGCCGGCCGCGAACAGCCCCACACCCCGCAGCCCGGACACTGCCTCGCGCTGCAGCACCAAGGCGAACAGGGCCACTAACAGCGCCATGTCGCCGAAGGTGTAAAACCACGAGAGCACCAGATCGATGCTGCTGGTGCTCGGCGCCGGCTTGCCCCAGGCGTGCCAGTAGGCGAGGAACAGGGCAGAGCAGGCCGTCGCGCAGATGGTCACGTCGACGAGCAGCTTGCCCAGCGATTCCCTGTCGGGCGGCCGCTCCGGGAGCCGCAGGATCCCGACCAGCAGTAGCGGGTAGGCGGCGAGGTAGAAGTAGTCCGCCACCGAAGGGTAGGGATCGATGCCCACCACGTGCTGCAGGTAGGCCCAGACGACCTCCGCCACGGAGAAGCAGAACAGGCCCGCAGCGATCCACGCGTAGGCGCCGGCCGGGCTGCCGCGGCGGCGGTGCACCAGGGCGGCGCGAGTCAAGAGCAGGAACGAGAGGATCGCGCCGGCGGCGACCGCGGCGTCGCAGTACACGCCGCGCGCCAGCGGAAAACTCGCCAGGGCCCACCAGACCACGAGCATCGCCACGGCCGGGCCGGCCAGGGCAAGCGCCGGCGCGGGCTCGCCCGGCCCGCTCGGCCGGCCGCCACCGCTCGGAGCAGCGTTCCCCTGCGTCTGTGGCTGCGCGATCACGCCGAGCACGAACTCCTCCGCGCGCGTCCCTACCCGCGTCGAACGCCCGTACGGTCGTCAGAATGCTGATCCTATGGTCGGCTCGCGAGATCGAGTCTGAAGGGGGGAGGCATCGATGGCTCGGGCGGCGAGCACTCTGCCCTGTCGGGCCGGACGGCGATGCAGAACCTCAGTGCAGTTCGGCGACCGGCCCGACGCAGACCGCGCTGAGGCGATCAAACGGCCGCTCGGCCAGCAGCGCGTTGCAGTCGGCGGCGGTGACGCGGCGCAGCTCGGCCAGGACCTCGTCCACCGGCGTGATCGCCTTGCGGTAGACCCAGTCGAACCCCACGGTGACCAGCCGGTTGAGCGGCGACTCCGCGCCGAAGGCCAGTCCGGTGCCGAACCGCCGCACGGCGCGGCCGACCTCCGCCTCGGTGAGCCCCTCGGCCTGCGCCTTGGCGAGCGTGGCACGGTAGATGTCGAGCACCTCCTGGGCGCGCTCGGGCTCGCAGACGAACATCCCGCCGTAGACGCCGGCGGCGTCTTCCTCGTCGTGGTAGAGCGAGGCTTCCTCGGCGAGACCGGGGTGCACGAGGGCCCAGTGGAGCCGGCTGGTCATGCCGCTGCCGATGGCGGCGGCGGCGACGTTGGCGGTGTAGCGGCGCGGGTCCTGCGCGGTGACACCGGGCGCCATCAGGTAGCAGGTGGCCTGCTTGAAGCGGTCGAGGGTGACCACCGTGGTCTGCCCGCCGGGGCTCACCGCGGGGAGTGCGCGCGTGGCGTGGGACGGCTGCCACCCGCCACACAGGCCGGCCACCTGCCCGGTCACGGCCTCCCAATCGTAGGCGCCGGCGATGGCGAAGGTGAGATTGTCGCTGGCGTAACGACGCGCGAAGTACTCCGCCATCTGGTCGCGCTCCAGCCCTGTGATGCTGTCGTTGGTGCCGAGCACCGCGAAGCCGAGGGTGTGGTCCTGGAAGTGGAGCTTGCGCACGTGGTCGTGGGCCACCCACAGCGGGCGATCCTCGTACATGGCGATCTCTTCGAGGATGACGTTCTTCTCCATGTCGAAGTCTTCACTCCGCAGCGCGGGGCGCATCATCTCGGCCAGCAGCGCCACGATATCGCCCTGGAACTCGGGGATCACCTGCCCGAAGTAGACGGTGTTCTCCTCGGACGTGAAGGCGTTGTAGCGGGCGCCGATGCGGTCAAAGGTCTTGTTGATGTCGTCGTAGGTGAGCTTGTCGGTGCCCTTGAACATCATGTGCTCGAGGAAGTGGCTGACGCCGTTGACGGCGGGGGTCTCGTCGCGGGCGCCGGTGCGGCAGAAGAAGCCGGCGGCGAGGCTGAGCGCCTCGGAGTTGTGCTCGCCGACGAGCTGCAGGCCGTTGTCCAGGGTCAGGAAGTCATGTCGCATGTGGCCCTCTCTGGGTAGCGCTCTCCCGCCATGGGCACAGCCGTCATTGCGAGGAGGTCTGCCGACGAAGCAATCTCGTTCGCGGACCCGGGCGCTCGGCGTTCGATATCCGATCCGGGGCGCATGTCGAACGCGATTGCTTCGTCGGCGGACCTCCTCGCAATGACGATGGTCGTGAGCGGGGGCATGGTGATCGCCGTTCGGAATCCGTCACAGGGCCAAGCCCTCGGGCCATTGGAACGACGGCCCCAGGGTGACGATGGTGAAGTCCCGCGGCGGGTGCTCCGCCAGCCAGGCGTTGAGGTTGTCGGCGGTGACCGCCTCGATCCCGGCGCGCATCTCGGCCGCCGTGCGCACGCGGCCGAGGAGCTGCCAGTCGTTCGCGATCCGCCCGGCGCGCGACGAGGTGCTCTCCTCGTTCATCACCATGCTGCTCAGGAGCCGCACCCGGCCGCGCTCCACCTCGTCGGCCTGCGCTGTGCCGGGCAAGCGCCGCAGCTCGCCCACCAGCACCTCGAGCGTCTCCGACGAGCGCGCGGTGGTGGTGCCCGCGGAGCAGACCACGAAGCCGTGCCCGGGCACCGCCTGCCCGCCCGCGCCCACCGAATAGCACAGCCCACGCTTCTCACGCACCTCCGTGAAGAGCCGCGCGCCCATGCCGCCGCTCAAGACCTGCACGGCCATCGACGACTGGTAGCGCGTCGGGTCGGTGGGCGGGACGTCGTCGTAGGCGAGCGCGATCTGGACCTGCTCGGTCTCGTGCGTGAGGTGCTCGTAGGCCATCCGCCCATCGGTGGAGGGTGGCGGTCCGGCCGGCCCGGCGCCGTTCCAGCCGCCGAAGAGCCGCTCAACCGTGTTCACCACCTGGCCCGCGGGCACGCCGCCGGCCACCGCCAGGATTGCCCCGTCCGGCCGCCACGAGCCCTCCCACCACTCGCGCAGCCCGTCGGCGGTGAGGGAGCGCACGCCCTCGGGCGAGCCCAGGGTGCAGCGGCCATAGGCCGTGGGGAAATAGCGCCGGGTCAGCTCGATGCGCGCCTTGTAGCCGGGGTTGTCCTCGAGGCTGGCCAGCTCCTGGAGCGCGAGCGTGCGGCAGGGCTCCAGCTCCTCGGCCGGGAGCGCCGGGCGGAGCACGATGTCGGCGAGCAGCTCCATCGCCGGCACCCAGTCGGCGGCCAGGCCGGTGAGAGTAAAGAGGTCGACCGCCTGCAGCGCGCCGCCGCCGCGGTTGAAGCCGAGTCCGTCGAAGGCCTCGCTGAGCGCCTTGGTGTCGCGCCCGCCGGCGCCGCGCTGAGCCAGGGCGTGGAGCACCGCGGAGGCGCCTTCGGCGCCCGCCGGGTCGGCGGCCGCGCCGCCGGGGAAGGAAAGGTGCGTGGCCGAGGTCGGCCGGTTCGACTCGTCGATCAGCAGCGTCAGGCCGTTGCCCAGCCGATGGACTTGTACGTCACTCATGCGCCCTCCTGTCGGGCCGTGGTGGTGCACTCGCCGGTGGCCTCGGTGACCGCCGCCAGCGCCGCGCCGCGCAAGGTTACCACTCCCGCCACCGTCTCGCCAACCGCGATGTCGCCCGGTGCGTCGTCGGCGTGGCAGACCGCCTCGAACTCGCCCGCCTCGCCGCCGTTGAGCTGCCACCAGCGCACCTGCGCGCCGCTGCGCGGGTTGTCGATCAGCTCCGTGGCGGTCACGCGGCCGACCAGGCGGTAGACGTTGTCGGGCACCACCCGGCCGGTGCGCGGCGGCGGGGTGAGCCCGGGCGCCTCGTCGCTGCGCTCGAACCCGGCGCCGGCCAGCGCCACGAGGGCCGCGCAAAGCACCGTGCCGGGGACCAGCAGCGCCGGCGGGAGGAAGGGGTAGTTGACGAGCTGGAAGGCGAGCCCCGGCGGCTCGTCGGTCCACATCCGGGGCGTGAAGGGGGTGTGGGGGAAGAACAGGTCGCGCAGCGTCACCTCGCGGCAGCCGCGGGCCAGGAACGTGGGGAACGCGGCGGCCACGGCATTGCCCTGCTGCACCGACCACAGCTCGATCCCGCCGCCCACTTCGAGCCGGAAGACCTGCACCTGCCCCTGCTCGGAGAGCACGTGATAGCCGGTGCCCTCGCGCAGCGGCAGCCGGGCGAGTAGCTCGGCGTCCTCTCGCGAGGCCATGTCGAAGCCCAAAGCGCGGAAGTTGCTCACGGTCGATCCCTCACCGGCGCGGGTCCCGGTCGCCGAATCCAATCTCAAACAAGGAGACGTTGGCGTCAACGCCGTTCTGGAACAGGACCCGCCAGTGGGCGCTGCTGCAGCGGGCACTCAGCCTCACCGCGAGCCGCTCGAAGCCGCCCGAGGCGACCGGGCTCGAGACGGTCCGCCACACCGCGCCGTCGTCGCTCACCTGGACCACGAACGGTGCCCGGGGAATCCGCCCGGCGAGCACGTCGACCCGATCGGAGGTCACCGGCCCGTCGAGGAAGTCGACCTGCCACCACGGCTGCCGCTGCCGGGCGCCGCCGCGCCAGGCGCTGTCGGGGTCGCCGTCGCGGGCCAGTTCGGGCGGCGCGTCGGGCGCGGCGTCGGAGGCGGTGATGCGCAGCCGGTCCGGGGTGGGCGACGGCGGCCGGTCCACCGGGTCACAGTGCGGCGGATCGTCTCCCGACAGGAAGTACACGGGGTCGATGCCCAGGGTCAGCACCTCGCCGTCGGCGCCGGCGTCGAAGCTCGCCTCCGGCCGGCCCGAGAGGCAGTAGTCCCAGTGGTAACGGGCGTAGGTCTGGCCCGGCTTGAGCGGCAGGCGGACGGTCACGGCGCGCTCAGGCTCGCCCACGGGGTCGCGGGCCCAGGCAACCACCAGGTCGCGCGCACCGGCATGGAAGCGGTAACAGCGTGCCTCGGTGCCGACCGACATCTCCTCGTCGAGCCGCGCGCTGCCGTCGTCGAGCCCGTAGCCAAGCAGTCGCATGAAGGTGACGTAGGCGTAGTAGGCGTCGCGCGGCTGCCAGCCCGCGCCGTCGGGCGGGAGCGGCCGCACGTCGCGGATCAGAGCGGCGGAGGCGGGGCTCGGGTCGAACAGCGCCTGCCACATCACGCTGACCAGCCCCAGCGTGGCGCCCGTCACCTGCGTCTTGACCACCGCGGCGCGCTGCACCCGGCCCTCGGCCGGCACCCCGCTGACGCCGATGGTCGAGCAGAGGAGCTGCGGCTGGTGGTAGCCGTGCCCGCGCCACACCGCGCGGAAGCCCTCGGTCAGCGGCACCAGTCCGCCCGGATCGAAACAGACGCCGTCGGAGCCGGCGCCCGCGGAGGCCGGGAAATCGACGAAGTCGAGCAGCGTGCCCACGGGGTGGCGCCGGTCGGCGAGCAGCGCTTCGAGCGACTCGGGAGCGCTGAGCTGGAGCCCGAGCCGCGCGTCCGGGCTGGCGGCGCGGGCGGCGGCGCGGCCGACCGCCACCAGCCGGGCGAGATGGTCCAGGCCGGAGCCGGGCCAGCTCGTGAGCTGGTCGAGCCGCTCGCCGAAGCTGAACCAGGTGACCTTGGGCGAGCCCGGGGCATCGGCCTGCCCGTCCCCGTCGAATCGCTCCACCAGCAGGTGGACCATCGCGGCCCAACGATTGGTAGGATTGACGGGCGGGCGGCCGGCGGTGTCGCTGCCGTCGGCGAAGATCGGCTCGAACAGGCCGTCCGGCTCGGCGGTCTCGGCGGCGGTGCCGTCGGCGAGCGAAACCCGTCGCCGGGCGGCGGTGTAGAGCGCGAGGAGCGGCGTGGCGCCGGAGTCGACGACGGCGCGGACGTCGGAGTCGGCGACCGTCTCGCCGCCGGGCTGGGCGAAAACGTCGAGTCGGACCGGGAGGCGCGCCATGCGGCAGCCGGTGCCGGTGAGCCAGGCCTGGCGGACCGCGGCGCGGAGCGACGGCTGCGCCGCGGTGCCGAGCCCCGGGTGGAACGGCTCGGCGGCCGGCCCCGGCGCCGCCGCGAGGATAGCCAGGGAGACCGCCGCCACCAGGACTCGAAAGGGCGCAAGCATGGGTCCGGCTTCGAGACAAGACGCCGTGGTCCTGCCCAGCGCAAAAGGTGGATGTCGGGCGAACCGTGGCTTGGGCGCCGTCGTCCAAGTGGGTGCATACCCGCTTGACAGAGCGGGTACAACTGCGACAATAGGGTCGGCTGTGCGCGTTCGCGTGCGCTCGCGATCGCGGCGCGCAGCCCGGGTCCAAGAGGTACTACCTGTGAGCAAGCGTCACGCAAGGGCCTTCACGCTGATCGAGCTGTTGGTGGTGATCGCCATCATCGCCATCCTGGCCGGCATTCTGTTCCCCGTCTTCGCCAAGGCGCGGGAGAAGGCGTACACGGCGGATTGCACCAGCAACGTCCACCAGCTTGTCATGGCGTTCAAGATGTACCTGGGTGACTGGGACCAGAAGTTCCCGAGCGCCGGCCAGGGCTGGAACATGCCGATGGGCTCGGACTGGGTGAAGCCGGTGCCGGGCGGCAGCGAAGATCCCGACATCGACGGCGACGAGTCGTCGGCGCCCGGGCCCGCGGGCGTCCTGGCCGGGAACATGTCCACGGAGCTGG
>JACPDV010000645.1:0-5600 GCA_016183835.1 Armatimonadota bacterium | reverse complement strand
CAAGAGCTCCGGGGTCGCGGAGAAGCCGGCGCAGAGCGGCGGCGGGCGCACCAGCTACACCATGAACAGCAACCTGGTGGACAGCGGCACCGGCGTCAGCGGCAGCGGCACCTGGCGGGGCCTGCGTGAGAACCGCGTCCGCTACCCGGCCCAGACCTTCCTGGTGATCGAGGAGAACGACGCCGAGCCCATCGGGTGGGGCACCGGCAAGTACAACGGCGGCGGGTTCTACGTCCCGGACACGGGCAACGCCGCGGCCGTGCCGTCCGGCTGGGACGAGCCGCCGGGCAAAACGGACGTTGGTCAGCGGCACGGCACCGGCGCCCTGTCCGGGTTCGTCGACGGCCACGCCAAGTGGTACACCTTCAACGACCTGACGCCCTACACCAGCACCGCCCCGGGCGGCCACAACGCGTGGTACTTCCCGCGGCGGAGCGGGCCAGACACGAAATAGCCATTACGCGATGCGCTTGGAGACGCCCTCGGCGGTGACCAGCCGGGGGCGTCGTGTGTTGGGGAGGAGCTTGCCGTGACGCCGCTGCTGTTCCTCTTGGCCGGCGCGCCGGCGGCGCTGCCCCACACGGCCGACTGCGGGCCGCTCCGGCTCGGCTTCGACGAGCAAGGCCAGTGGCGGTCGCTGGTCTACCGCGGGGCCGGTGAGCTGCTCGGCGGCCCGGGCGGGCCCGATCTCGAGGTCTACGCCACTGGCACGCCCTGGCCGGCCGAGTGGCAGGCCGGCGCGCCCACGGTGAGCAAGGTCGCCGACGGCTGGCGGGTGGAGCTGGTCCGCCGCGCCGGGCCGTGGACCGCCACGCTCGACTGGCACGTCCTCTCCGCCCGGCCCTGGATCGAGCGCCACGCGCGGCTGCGCTGGCAGGGCGACCAGCCGCTCACGGTGACCGGCGCCCGATTCCGCGTCCCGGGCGTGACCCTCGCCGATCCCGCCGCCGTATGGGCCATCCCCGGGCTCTATGGCGGCGTCGAGCACCAGCTCGCCGACGCCGTGGCGGGCCGCACCGCGCAGGAGGTGGGCTGGACCTGGTCCGAGACCGGCTGCGCCTACGCGCGCTCAGCAAAGCTCGCGCTCGTCGCCTCCTACCGCCTCGAAGACGATGCCGCGATCGTGCTGACGGAAGAGGCCGACCACGCCGTGGCGCTGGCCCACCACTTCCACACCCACGCCACGCTGCATCCCGGCGAGAGCCTGGCGCTGGGCGGGCAGTGGCTGGCGCTCCTGCCGGGTGACGACTGGCGCCGGCAGGCCGGCGCGTTCAACGAGGCCGTGAACCAGGGTCCGCCCGCCGACCGGCCGGCGTGGCTCGACGGCGGCGTGGTGATGGAGATGCACCCCTGGGGGCGGCTCGAGGCGTGGGGCGCCGGCGACCGCGGCCTGCGCCTGCCATCGCTCGAGGCACAACTCCCCGATCTTGGTGACCTAGGCGTCGACGCCGTCTGGCTGCTTCCAGTGGGCGAGAAGCCGCCCTGGGTCTACCATCTGCCGCGCTTCCGGCAGATCGACGAGCAGGTCACCACGCCCGAACAGCTCAAGGCGTTCGTGGCCGCGGCGAAGCCGCAGGGGATCCGTACGCTGTTCGACATCGTCACCTACGGCATCGCCCCCGACAGCCCCGATGTGGCCGCACTGCCCGACGAGGTGTGGTGCCTCGACGAGAAGGGCGAGCGGGTCAAGGCCTGGAGCGGCACCGTGCTGGCGGCGAACTGCAGCGACCCGGCCTGGAACGCTCACATCCTCGACCTGACCCGCTGGTGGGCCGGCACGTTCGGCAACGCCGGCTTCCGGCTCGACTGCGGCGGCGCCAGCCAGGCCCTGGACTGGCGCCAACGCGCGGACGTGCGCGCCAACCGCGGGATGAACGCCGGCGGGGTGGGGCAGAATGCGCTGATCCGGAAGGCCATTCGGCAGCTCAACCCGGATGCCGTGATGCTCCCCGAGGCGGGCGCCAGCATCGGCTTCCGCTCGGCCGACGTGCTCCACGACTACGCTTTGCACATGGCCTGCCGCGAGTTGACCCGCGAGCCCGACGCCGGCGCCTGGGTGGCCCGCACCCGCGACTGGCTGGCAGACCAGCAGATCACCCACTCGCCGCGGATGCAGCACGCCTTGCTGCGCTTCATGGAGAACCACGACATCGTCGCGGCGCAGGACTACTACGGCGTCGGCCCGTCCCACGCGCTGACCGCGCTGTGCACCTTCATCCCCGGCGTGCTGATGGTCTACCAGGAAGAGGAGGTCGGCCTCGCCGGTGAGTTGCGGTCTTGGCTGCGGCTGCGCCACACGCTCCCCGAGCTGCGCCGTGGCGAGGCCGACTACCGCGCAGTGACCGCCGGCGACCCGCGGGTGATGGCGTTCCTGCGGCGCGACGGGCGGCGCGCGGCGGTGGTGGCGATCAGCTTCGCCGCGGAGCCGGTGCGCTGCTCGCCCCGCTGGCCGGGCGAACCGGCCGCGGCGGACGCGCTGACCGGCGCGGCGGTGCGGAGCGGGCAGTCGTTGGCGTTCGCGCCGTACCAGGTGCGGGTGCTGCGGCTCGGCGCCGCGGCCACGCCGCCGCCGAAGCCCGCCCGTGTGCCCGCCGAGTCCACGCCGCCGCGGACCAGCGACGCCGGCGACGGCTTCACGCGCTACACCATCCCGCTGGCCGGCGCGGCGGAGTGGTTCGTGGCCACGGGCGAGGGCTTCCTCCGCGACCGCTTCCTCGATCGGCATCGCGCGGTGAAGCCGGGCGAGAAGCTGGTGGAGGCGACCCCCACGCTGTGGCGCTGCTGGCGGCCGCTCGAGCAGGGGCTGTGGGACGGCGGCGGGCCGGCGTCCATCGGCGCGATCTGGCCCGACGGCCATGCACTCGAGGTACGCATGGAGCGGCTCGACGGCGTGCGCCTCGCCCGGCTCGACGATCCCACCACGCTCGGCCGCGAGGCGGCCGTGGTAGTGGAGTCCACGGGCGCGCAATCGCCCTTCCTGCTGAAGGCACACCCGGACGCGGGGTTCCTGGCCGAGCTGGCGGCGGCGTCCGCGGCGCACACCACCGGGCCAGTGACGGTGGATCCGCTCTGGGTGCGCATCGACAACGGGCACTACCGCGCGGCGCTGTCGCGGCGCCACGGCGGGACGCTGGCCGATCTGCGCACCGCCGCGGGGGGCTCGTGGCTGACGGGCATGTCCGAGGTCTACACCGACTGGGGGCTGTTCGCCAAAGGGCAGCACGTGAGCACCGAGGGCGAGACCAGCCCGCGCGTGGACGTGCGGCGCGACGGCGCGGCGACGGTGGTGACCTTCCGCGGTCTGCTCCACGGGCCCTCCTGGAACGGCGTGCAGACGGCTCCGGTGGTCGGCCCGGGCGTGGCCTACCGGCTCACCTACCGGGTGGACGACTCGCCGGTCCTGCGCGTGGAGCTGGGCGCCACGCCGCTCACCGACCGCGCGGACGTGAACGCCTTCCTGGCCTACCGCCTGCCCTTCGGCCCGGTGCGGAGCTGGCGGGTGGACGGCGGCCCGAGCGGCAAGGCGGGCGACAAGCCGGGGCAGCGGGTGTACCAGCCGACGCAGCTCGATGGCGTACGGATCACGGTGGAGGGCGGCGCCGGCACGCTGGTCTTGCAGTCGCTGCAAGGCGCGCGCCAGCCGTTCCTGCTCGGCGGCGGCGGCAGCACGCTGCAGTGGTTCTTCACCCTCCTGCAGGGCGGGAGCGAGAGGCTGCCGGCGGGCGTGGAGAGGGTGGCGGGGTTCGAGCTACTGCTGAAATGAGTACGTCGGCACACCGGCGATCCACCCGTACAGCGGCCAGGCGCAGCCGAGGATGTAGTCGCCCAGCACCAGCCCGATGAAGAACGGCTGCGTCCGCCGGTAGAGTTTCATCCCGCCGTACTTCAGGACGATGGTCTTGACCACCCAGCTCAGCATCAGCGGGAGCCAGATCATGCCCATCGACCAGCTCCCCGCCACCGCCAGGCCGAGCGGGTGGAACGGCCAGCGCGGCGAGTGCAGCCGGATCGCGTGCAGCGTCAACGCCTGCAGCGCGCCTGCCAGGAGCGCCAGCGAGGCGGCGTGGTCGGGCGGCTGCGGGTTGGTCAGCCAGGAGTCGAGCCGCGAGTAGGCCTCCACGCCGAACCAGCGCAGGTGCCCCGCCATCTTGACCGTCACGCCCCAGCGGTACCCCAGGTCGAGGTGCGCCCAGAACCCGGCCAACGTGCCCACGACCGCCGCCGTCACGAGCGCCGGGAGCAGCTCGCGCGGCGCGAACTGCTGCCGTTCGGCCAGCTTCAGGCTCTCGATCTCATGGGTGATGGGAATGCTGCGGTAGGCCCGGTTGAACCAATAGAACCACGTCAGCGCCGCGAGCTCGCCAGGCTTGAAAGCGCGCGGCCCGAAGAAGGTGGTGAGCAGCCGTTCCGGCCCGGCGTTGTGCAGGTCGTGCGCTGGCGGGCCGAGCTCCGCGCGCATCCGCGCACAGGCGATGGCCACCAGGAAGTAGAGCCCCAGCGCCGCCATCGCCCAGCCCCACGGCAGCCCGGCCCGATGGTAGAACGCCGCCAGGAGCGCCACGCCGGCCACCAGCCCCACCACCGCCGTGCGGTAGGTCGCGCCCTCACGCCGGTCCATCGCCGCCGGCGGGTGGAGGGTCTCCCGCAAGACCAGCGCCAGGTGCCGGCGGCCGGTCCACATCGCCGCCAGCGCCACGGCGATGTAGGCTCCGGTGCACTGCTCCTCGCTGTAGGGGAACCTGGGGATGGCGCCCTGGAGCCCCAACAGGCTCCCGACCACGCGCTCGGCCTTGAACCAGAAGTAGAAGAACCAGCTCGAGAACAGCAGGTCCAGCGGCAGCAGGTAGCCCAGCCCCACGGCGAACGGGTACCACGACACCGGTGTCCAGCCCAGCGCGTTCCACGGCGGACTGACGAACATCGGGCCGATGTCGTGGGCTTTGACGCGGATCGATGGCAGCGCTGGGATGAGCTGCGCCAGGCCGTTGAGCAGCGTGATCCCGCCGCCCACGGCCATACCCTGCCACAGCGCCGGCTGACGCCACAGCGCGGCCCGCGGGTCGCACATCGCCAGCGGCACGGTAAGCACCGGGAATGCCAGGCGCTCGTGGTCCACCCAGCGGCGGCGGAAGATCACCGCCAGGCACCACATGACCCACAGCATCACCAGGATGAATCCGCTCCACAGGATCACCGGCCCGCGCCACGCGCGGAGGAACTCGGCGTGGTAGAGCGTGGTGTTGCCCTCGTACCAGCCGCGCAACGCCGCGGCGTCGCGGAGGATCAGCCCGGGCGCCTCGTGCGGCAGAATCCGCTCCGCCCAGTGGTTGCCGTCGTCGGCGAACCGCACCGGGTGGCCGATCATCGGCAGCAGCACGTCCTGGAAGTCCACGCTGCACAGCGCCGAGCCGATGCACAGCATCACGTAGAGCGTCAGCAGCTCGGCCGAGCTGAAGGCCCAGCGCGGCCGAACGCGGCCGAGCAGGGCGTTGCCCGAGACCAACAGCGTCAGCCAGAGGACCACATTGCCGAACAGCGAGAAGGTGGTGGGGAACGGCCCGCCGCTGTGGCCCATCTCCATCTGGACCAGGAGGAACGCA
>JACPDV010000636.1 GCA_016183835.1 Armatimonadota bacterium | reverse complement strand
GTGAGCGCGCCATCCGGCTCCTCCCCCTGCGCAGCGGTGGGAGGCGGGAGGGGGGGGCCTGCGCGAGGTGCAACCGGCGAGAACCCCCACCCTAGCCCTCCCCCGCTGCGCAGGGGAGGGAGCCGCGCGCTGGTGACGGGACCACCGTTCCCCGCTCACCGTTCACCTCCGCTGCGCGACGAGGACGTCGCGGCGGGCCGACTCCAGCACGCCGACCATCGCCTCGGCGGCTTCGAGCACGTCCCAGACGCGCGGGATCTGCAGGTCGGCGGTGAGGCCCTCGGGGGTGAGCTTGAGCCCGGGCGTCCCACCCCGCAGCGCCGCCCGCGCCAGCGCCTTCGCCAGGACCCGCATCTCCTTCCCGTCCAGCGCCTGCTGCTGTGCGAAGTCGGCGGCCAGGAAGCGGCCGGCGGCCTTGAGCGTGGCCACGCCCGCGCGGTCGGCGGCAAGGCGCAGGTGGGCCACCCGGAAGAGGTTCTCCGCCTGCAGCGGGAGCCGGCCGTAGCGGTCGCGCACCTCCTGCTCGAGCTCCTTCACCGCGGCGTCGTTGCGGGCGCTGGAGAGCCGCCGGTAGAGGTCGATGCGCTGCCGCTCATCGCCCACCAGGCTGCGCGGGAGGGCGGCCTTCACCGGCAGCTCGATCTCGGCCAGGAGCGGGATGTCCTCGTCCGCCGGCGCCTCGCCGCGGAAGACGCGCAGCGCCTCGGCCACCATCTGCGTGTACAGCTCGTAGCCGACCTCCTCGATGAACCCGCTCTGCTGCGTGCCGAGCAAGCTGCCGGCGCCGCGGATCTCGAGGTCGCGGAGGGCGATCTGGAATCCGGCGCCCAGCTCGGTCAGCTCCAGGAGCGCCTCGATCCGCTGCTGTGCCTCGTCGGTGAGGGTCTTGTGCGGGCGGTGGAGAAGATAGGCGTAGGCCTGCCGCTCGCGCCGGCCGACGCGGCCGATGAGCTGGTAGAGCTGCGAGAGGCCGAACTGGTCGCAGTCGTCCACGACGATGGTGTTGACGTTGGGGATGTCCAGCCCGTTCTCGATGATGGAGGTGCAGACGAGCACGTCGTAGCGCCCGGCATACATCTCCACCATCACCTCTTCCAGGTCGTCCTCGTGCATCTGCCCGTGGGCGACGCCCACCCGGGCGGTCGGCACGAGGCGTTGGACATGGTTGGCCGCCCGCTCGATGCTGCGCACGCGATTGTGGAGGAAGTAGACCTGCCCGTCGCGCTCCAGCTCGCGCAGGAGCGCCTCGCGGACCACGTCGTCGCGGCGCTCCGCCACAGTGGTGAGCACGGGCAGCCGGCCCAGCGGCGGATCCTGCAGCAGGCTCAGCTCGCGGATCCCGACCATCGCCTGGTTGAGCGTGCGCGGCAGCGGCGTGGCGGTCATGGTCAGCACGTCCACCCCGACCCGCAGCTCCTTGATCCGCTCCTTGTGCCGCACGCCGAAGCGCTGCTCCTCGTCGATCACCAGCAGGCCGAGCTGGTGGAAGCGCACGTCTTCGCTGAGCAGCCGGTGGGTGCCGATGATGATGTCGATCTCGCCGGTACGGAGCCGGTCGAGGATGTCCACCTGCTCGCGGCGTGAGCGGAAGCGGCTGAGCACGTCGACGCGCACGTTGAAGGCCTCGAGCCGTTCGTTGAAGGTGCCGTAGTGCTGCTGGGCGAGGACCGTGGTGGGCACCAGCACGGCTACCTGCCAGCGGTCCGCGACGGCCTTCATGGCGGCGCGGACGGCCACCTCGGTCTTGCCGAAGCCGACGTCTCCGCAGAGCAGGCGGTCCATCGGCTGCGCCCGCTCCATGTCTTTCTTGGCGGCCTGCACCGCCTCCATCTGATCGGGGGTCTCCTCGTAGATGAAGGCGGCCTCGACCTGGTGCTGGCGGACGGTGTCGGCGGCGAAGGCGTGGCCCGGCTCGGCCATCCGGCGGGCGTAGAGCTCGACCAGGTCGCGCGCCACGGCCTGGGCCTTCTGCCGGGCCCGAGCGGTAGCCTTGCGCCAGCGGTTGTCGCCGAGGCCGTTCACCGCCGGCTCGTGGCCCTCCGGGCCGAGGTAGCGCTGCAGGCGGTCGAGCTCGGCCACGGGGACGTACAGCTTGTCGGCGCCGGCGTAATCGACCTGGAGGTAATCCCGCTCCACTCCGGCGACCTCGCGGGTCACGAGCCCGACGTACACGCCGACGCCGTGGTAGGTGTGGACCACATACTCTCCGGGCGCCAGCTCGGTCAGGCTGGCCAGCGCGGTGCTGCCGCGCGTGGCCACGTCGCGGCTGCGGCGCGGGCGGGCGCGTCGCCAGCCGAAGACCTCGTGGTCGGTCACCACGGCGGTCTGCACGTCGGGCGCCAGGAACCCGGCGGAGAGGCGCTGGTCGACGATCCACAGCTCGCCGGGCGGCGGCATGCGGTCGAGGGCCATGGGGCGGAAGTCGTGGATCCCGTGGCTGGACAGGATCTGCTCCAGGCGGCCCACCTGGTGGGTGGTGCAATAGAGCCGGTAGCCCTCGGCGCGCCAACCCTGGAGCGCCTCGGTGGCCGCGGCCAGGTTGCCGTCGAAGGCCGGCATCGGCTGGGTCT
>JACPDV010000635.1 GCA_016183835.1 Armatimonadota bacterium | reverse complement strand
TAGGGCTGGGCTCTCCCTGCCCGACAGCGCGACGAGGTAGGGGCGAGGTCTCCCCGCCCGCGCACTCGGTGGTCTCGTCTGGATCGCGGGCGTAGGGGCGGGGTCTCCCCGCCCGCGCACCGCCGAGACCGTTGGTTAGACGGCACGCCATCCGACTAGGACCATCCGGCGCATCGCTCCGTTCGGATGGCCGACTACGACTACCGTCAGCCGGTAGCCTACTTCGTGACTTTCTGCACCTGTCAGCGCGCCTGCGTCCTGGGTGACATCGACCGGGCGGGGGAGTTCGTCCCGAGCCCGGCCGGGCGGATCGTGCAGGGAGGTTGGCGGGCGCTGCCGCAACGATTCCCGACGGTGGAGCTCGATGCCATGGTGATCATGCCGAACCACGTCCACGCGATCGTGGTGTTGACGGATGGGTGGCGGCGGACGGGCGGGGAGACCCCGCCCCTACCGGCACTGGGCGATGTCGTAGCGTACTGGAAGTACTGCAGTGCTCGGGACGTCAATGCCGCGAGCGGAACGCCGGGGGCGTTCCGCTGGCAGCGTGGGTACTACGAGCACGCGGTGCGCGGCACGAGGGACCTCGAGCGGTTCCGGGTGTACATCGCTGAGAACGCCGTGCGGTGGCGGGAGGACGAGGACTACGTCGGGCCGCGGTAGGCAGTGCCGGTCTCAGGGACGGACGGGCGGACCCCGCCCCTACCTGGGTGCTGGCGGCGCGGGTCGGACAGACGGGCGGGGCGACCCCGCCCCTACCGGTCCGCGCGGGCGTCCGCCTCCGCCACGATCCTGCGCACCTGCGCCCGGTCGGTGTCGCTCAGCCGACACCGGTTCTCCGCCGTGTCCACCAGCCGCCTCGCCATCGCCCGTGCCCGCTCCACCATCTCCACCGGATCCCCGATCCATGCCCCCGCCACCCGCCGGTCCGCCAGCGCCGGGGAGTAGAGCTCTTCACGGTGATAGCGCGCCGTGTGCTCGTGCTCCATGAACCGCGCGCCCGTCGGGCTCACCTCGGCGATCACCTCCTCCGCCAGCCGATCCTCGTCCACCGCCACGCCGTCCAGCAACCGCTGGAAATACTCCATCATCTCCACGTCGAGCATGAGCTGGGTCAGGCTGCCCACGTCCGCGGTGGCCAGGACCGCCAGGCTGCCGAACGAGCGCGTGCCGCCGAGGATCGCGAACAGCGTGGCGATGGACTTCTCCATCATCGACTGCGCGCCTGGCACCTTGGCCGTGGTGGTCGGCCCGCGCGACACGCTGTGGCTGCCGCCGAAGCAGAAGTCCGCCATCTCCGTGGAGCCGAGCTGCACCAGGTCCACATCCGGTCCGGACTGCGTGAACCCGCCGTCGCGCATGTCGGTGGTCAGGGCTCCCGCGCGGTAGCCGGTGAGCCGCCCGTCGATGGCCAGCGTGAGAAGGTTGCAGACGATGCTCTCGGCGGTCTGGTGCACCAGGCAGCCGGCGAGCGTCACCGGCGTGGAGGCGCCGGCCACGGGCATGATGCTGATCTCCAGCGGCCAGCCGTAGAGCGCGCGGCCCTGCATCGCCACCTCGATGTTCTCGCGGGTGATCATGAAGGGCGAGTTGAACCACAGCTTGCAGGCGAAGGTGGGGCTGCGCAGCACCGCCGCCTCGTCGCCGCCGCGGGCGATCACGTCCAGCTCGTAGAACCGCTCCAGGTGCCGCGCACTGTAGACCGACACGCGGTAAGGCCGCGAGCTGTGGAGGATGATGGTGGCGAAGGCGTGCAGCTCCGCGGTCCCGCGCGGCACGTCGGTGGGGATGAACGTCGGATGCGCGCGGCCAAGCCCGGGGATGGCGTCCACCACGCGCGACAGGCCGGCCAGGTCCCGCACGGTGGCCGGACGGAGCAGGTCGGTCTCCAGGTCGCAGCAGTACAGCCCCTGCCCCGAAGCGCTGTAGTCGAGCTGAGCCGGGATGCTTTCGGCCGGCTGGGGCGGGTTGGCGGCCTTGTGCTCGGCGATCAGCGCCACCACGCGGTCCACCACGTCGTCCGGGAACCAGACCCGCTCGCCATCGATCCGGCAGCCGTAGTCGGCCAGGGGCGCGAGGAACTCGTCGGTGGCCTGGCAGCGCAGCGGCACGCGGCGGACGACCCGCACGGCGGCGGCGTAGATGTGCTGGCGCTCGTCGGGCGAGAGCAGCGTCGGGCGGTGGCAGACGAGCTTCATGGCGGTCCCCGGCGGGCCACTGCGGAGCGTAGCCGGTGGGCGGCGGGAGGTCAAGCCGAGGGTGCCGGCCAATCCAGCGGTGGAGACAGCCCATGAACGCCCCCGAGCTGCTCAAGTCCCTCGGCTGGCCGACCGGCGATGCGAACGACCTGCCCGCCTCCGCCAAGCGCTTCCCCGACGGCGGCTCGTGGCGGTTCGAGATCCCCAGCGTCGAGGGCCCGCGCGTGCTCGAGGCGGTGATCACCGAGGCCCAGCGGCTCAAGGTGCCGCTCCATCGCATCAGCCAGGGCAGCGGGATCCGCATGCTCACCGACCTGGAAGTGCTCGAGATGGGCCGGCTCTGCCGCGACGCGAAGCTCGAGCTGTGCCTCTTCGTCACCCCGCGCGCGGTCTACGACACCGGCGCGGCGCGGCCCGGCTGGCAGCTCCGCGGCATGGACGCCATCCGCCATTGCCTCGACGACATCCAGCGCGCGGTGGAGCTGGGCATCCGCGGCATCCTGGTGGCCGACTTCGGGCTGCTTCACGTGGTCGGCCGGCTGAAGGCCGCGGGCGCGCTGCCGGGCGACCTGGCCGTCAAGATCTCCGTGTTGATGGGCGCCACCAATCCGGTCAACATCCGGCTCATGCAGGAGCTGGGCGCGAGCACCGTCAACCTCTGCACCGACCTCTCCCTGGCCCACATCGCCACCATCCGGCAGGTGGTGGACATCCCGCTCGACCTCTACGTCGAGGCGCCGGACGGGCTGGGCGGGTTCGTGCGGTTCTTCGAGACGCCCGAGCTGGTGCGGGTGGGCGCGCCGATGTACGTGAAGCTGGGCGTCAGCAACGCGGCCAACATCTACCCGGCGGGGCTGCACATCGAGGTGCTGGCCGTGAACGAGGGGCGCGAGCGCGTGCATCGGGCGCGGCTGGTCTACGAGCAGATGGTGCGGCACGGCGCGGACGGGTCGATGTCGAAGGTGGGCGCGGCCGACCTGGCGGTTCCGGTGGCGGTGTAGCGTGAGCCGTCTCCGCCGGCTCGACGCGCTGCTCGTCGCCTTCGCCGTGCTGGCCGCTGCGATCGGCTGGCACTGGCTCGACTTCGCCCGGGTCGCGCACCAGGTGGGGCAGAGCGAGCCGCCCACGCTCAACATCCACTGGTGGTGGGTCCACGGTTTCGCCTACACTCGGCTGGAGGCGTTTCCGCGCGTGTTCAGCCCGTACGGGCCGGTGTTTCACGGGCTGCTCCGCCTGCTGCCTGACGTGCCCGGTCACCCGTACCTGATGGGCCGGGCCGTGTCGCTCTTTGCTACGGCGGGGATCTTTGCGCTGGTGGCGGTGTGGGTGCGGCGGCGCGGCGGCGACGGCCGCGCGGCGGCGCTGGCGGTGCTGCTCCTGTGGAGCACGCGGCCGGTGTTCATCTTCGCGCCGCTGTACCGGGTGGACATGCTGGGCGTCTCTCTGGCGCTCGGCGGCTACGTGGCGGCCACGCAGGCGGAGCGCGGGTGGGCGAGGTGGGCCGGCGTGCTGCTCCTCGGACTGGCGTTCCACACGAAGATGTCGCTGCTGGCCGCGCCGCTCGCGATGACCGTGTTCTGGTGGCTGCGCGACCGGCGGCGGGCTGTGGGGTATGGCGCGGCGTGGCTGTTGCTGGCGGTGCTCGGGGTGCTGGCACTGAACCACTGGACCGGTGGCGGGTTCCTGGCGAACGCCTACCGCGCGCCGGCGAAGTGGGGCAGGGGCTTCGAGGTGCTGATGCGGCCGCTCTTCGCCAGCCCGCTGTGGGTTGTCGCGCTGCTGGCGCTGAGGCGGCGCGGTGCGCCGGGGGAGCTGCGGGCGGAGTGGTGCTACCTCGGCGCGGTGGGGCTGGTCACGTTCGTCACAGGGGCAAACTGGGGGGCGTCGTGGAACTACCTGATCGAGCTCTACATCGCTCTCGCGGTGGTGACGGGGATGATGGCGGGGCGGGTGATGGGACAGCCTGCGCCGACTTTCGCTCCCCCTCCTTGCCAAGGAGGGGGTATCCGGAGGCGGCGGCCCGCACCTGCTCCTCGCCTTGCACGTCCTCTACGCCGCCTTCTACGCCTTCGTCGTGATCGGCGCGGAACGCGGCATCCAGGGCGAGTACGAGTCGACCTACCAGCATGCCCGCCAGGTGCTGGAGCCCTACGTGCACGCCGGTCGCGAGGCGGCGCTCGTGGACTCCTACGCCGGAATGGACGCCCTGCTCATGCTGGGCCGCGGCAACCCGCTCGATCTGCCGACGCAGGTCTACGCGGGGCGGCTGGACAGCATCGTCGCGGAACTGAGTGAGCGGTTGCGCAACGGCCGGACCGCGGCGGCGTTCTGCGGCGACGAGCTGCTCCCGTGGGACCCCGCGCACCCCATGCCGCCCGAGCGGAAGCGCAAGCGCTGGCCGATCCTGGGCCTCTCACTCTGAGCCGCGGGTCAGCGCCAGCGCCGCGACCAACCAGGCCGCCAAACCGACCGGCAGCACCCGCCACCAGTGCGTCGCCGGCATCCCCAGGTAGTCCACCAGGCAGAGCACGAACGGCGCCCAGGCCATCACCATCGACGCGCGCGGCCGGCCTGCACGGTGGATCTGCAGCGGCACGTAGAGCACCGCCGGGGCCGTCAGCACGTAGTAGTGGAACCACACCAGCGGCAGCATGAGCACGGCACCCACGCACGCCAGCCCGAACGCCGCCGCCTGCGCCAGGGGCTCGCCCGTGCGGCTCAGGCGACAGCCGGCGAACACCGTCAGCGCCAGCACCACCAGCCGCAACGCCACCTGCGACGGCGCGTCGAGCCGCAGCACCGCCTCCTGCTCGTGCCCCGCCCATCGCCCGGCATCCGCCAGGGCGATCGCCAGGCTCAGGTTGTCCTGGTTGTACAGCCCCTCCGGCTGGTTCAGCGCCGGACTGTCCAACACGTTGAGCTTGAACGACTGCAGGAACGCCAGATTCGCGCCCCAGCCGAGGAGCAGCGCGGGCAGCACGAACAGCCACAGCACGAGCCCGGCCGCCACGCCCGCCGCGGCGAGCCAGCCCCGGCGCCGGTCGCCGCCGGCCCAGAGGTACAGCGCCGCCAGCCCGGCCGGCACGACGGGAAACACCTTGAACCCCGCGGCGCAGCCGAGCAACACCCCGCCGGCGAAGATGCGTGCCCGCCGCTCGCCGGTGAGCGCGAGGCGGAACCCGGAGACCAGCAGGCAGGCCAGCGGGATGGCCACCTGCCCGAGCTGCAGGCAGTAGGCCACCGGCAGCACCACGCCGAGCGACGCCGCCAGCAGGTAGCGCCCCGTCGCCCGGTCCCCGAGTTCCAGCCCGCGCTCGCGCAGCCAGGCCACCAGATGCCGACCCTCGAGGATCAGCCCGATGGCCAGCCAGAACTCGCAGAACGCCCAGATCACCGCCTGCCAGCGCCGGTCCGACGCCCACAGCGGGCCCACCAGCAGGGCGAAGCACGGCGGGTAGGTGTAGCGGAAGCGCGGGCGGGACCCGGCCACCGTGTACGGGTCCACACCGCGGTACATCAACGAGCCGGCCTCGGTGTAAACGGTGAAGTCCGAGCCGTGCGCACCCGGGTCGCGCGGGTCGGCCTTGGCCCGGTGCCAGACGTTGCTCAGCCCGCCGGCCAGAGCGGCCGTCACGAGCGCGGTCAGGAAGACGCGGCCGGCGCGGGTCCGAGTCATTTGGCCGGGGTCACTTCGAAGGCCACCACATCTTCCGCCGCCGCACTGATGGAGGCGGTCCAGGCGCCGCTCAACCGCCGCGCGGGCAACGCGCCGTCCGACGCCCGGCGCACCACCGACACCGCCGCGTTCGGCGCGAAGCCGTAGTCCTCCGGCCGGAAGCGATACTCCACCTCCACGGCAGCCGGTGAGAAGTTCGCGAACAGGAGCACCAGGCGCCCGTCCCCGGCCTGCCACGCCGCCGTCTGCAGCGCGCGCATGGTGATCAGCCGCGAGCCGCCCCACTTCCAGTCGGCGGTGAGCGCGGGCACGTCGCCCGTGACCTCCGGCGGGCGCCGCATCTGCCCGCGGGCGATGTAGTCGTTGAGCTGCGAGCGCATCTGCGCGCACCGGCGCATGAACGCCCCCGCGGCGCGCCGCACGATCGCGGGGTCGATCCACCCGAGCTGCTCGCCGAAGCAAAGCTGCTGCGCGGCCTTCATCCGCACGGCCAGGTCGTCGCCGTCGTAGGCGCGGGAGAAGAACACCACCTGGTCGGCGTACACCGCGGAGAACGCCGGCACCATGTCCTGCTCCTGCCAGTGCCAGGTCAGGTAGCCGTCGAAGTACTGCACGTACGGCTCGGCGTTGCACTCGGTGGTGATGAACTTACCCGGCGCCATGCTGCCGCGGAGCTTGCTGAGGAGCGGCCAGTAGCCGCTGACGGTCCACCAGTCGCCGCCGCCCAGCGGATGCCCGTGGTCAGGGTTGAAGCACAGCCGCGGCGCCGCGGCGGCGACCTGGTCCAGGTACACCCCGCTGGTGCCCAGATCGTTCTGGATCCAGAGCACGATGCTCCGCACCTTGTCCTGCCACAGCGTGGTGGTGGGGCACATCGGCGCGAGCTTGGCGCCGGAACCGTACTCCTCGATGTAGGGCTTGCCCGCCTCGTCGCAGGTGGCCGCCTTGTTCGCTTCGGCCTTGAAGTCGTCCAGCGCGGTGTCCCACAGCCGGGCGTTGATGTAGGGCATCACGCGCACGCCGGCCGCCTCGAGCGCCTTCACGCCGTCCGCCATGCCGTCCTTGGGCGGGTCGTAGTGCGGGTACTGCACGTCGAAGGGGATCTGGTGCCAACTGTACCAGTGGAACGCAGTGGGTACGCCCATGAAGCGGGCGAACCCGATCACCCGATCCACGCACTCCCGGGCCGAGCCGCCGGTCTGCGCCCACACCGCCACATCGCGCATCGAGTCCGGCGTGTGCTTGGCCGGGTTGCGCGCGGGCCACCAGGCCGCGGAGGCCTCGCACCAGCGGCGGTAGATCAGCGCCGCGTCGTACCAGTCGCCGCGGAAGACCTCCAGCGCGCCGACGCCCGGCTGATCCCAGTCGTTCCCGGCCGTGCCCATGCCGGGCATCGGCCAGTCCACCGTCTGGTGGAGCGCGTTGTCGCCCGAGCTGCCCCGGGCCGACCAGCTCTTCTGCGACGCCTCCGGGTCGAGCGCGCCGAGGAACACGCCGCCCGAGCGATCGAACCAGGCGGTCCACTGCATGGTCCACCAGCCGTCGGGGTAGACCCCGCTGCGGCCCGCGTTGCGGCCAATCGGGTTGCGGTAGAGCACGCCGGGCCCGTTCGGGCAGCAGAGCGTATCGTTCTCGGCGCGCGCGCCGAGGGGCGCCAGGGCCACCAGCGGCGTGCGGGTGCGCCAGACGGAGAAGGGCGTGTCGTTGTCGACCTTCAGGTGGGTGGTGAGGCGCGCGCCCTGG
>JACPDV010000644.1 GCA_016183835.1 Armatimonadota bacterium | reverse complement strand
AGCCACCCCGAGTGGTTGTCCAGCGCGCCAACGGCGCCGGTAGGGGCGAGGTCTCCTCGCCCGTCCGGCCGGCCGGGATCGGGCGCAGAGCGCTGCCACCTCGCGCATCGGGCGGGGAGACCCCGCCCCTACCTTGGGCCGCACAGCAGCTCGGGCCCGGTGCTCAGGTCCCATTGTGACCCCCATCGCGGCCCTCTGGGATCCAAAGTCCCCAGCGACGCACTGGCGGGCAGTCCGCCAGTGGCACACCACCCGGTCCACTCCGACGCCGGGTCCGAAAGTAACAATGACACAGGATGAGCCTTGGCAAGGAGGGGGTACGCCGAGATCGGGCGGAGCATTGGCTCCGGCTGGATGTCTCAGTCCTTGACGATCACCACCGCGTACTTGGCGAGGAAGTGGTCTTGCTTGTCGGCGGCCAGGAGCTTGGCGGCGTCCGCGTTGTTGAGGATCGGGTCGCTGTCGAACGAGCCGTGCTTGCCGATGGCCGTGATGGTCATCGGGTTGTTGCCCGCCCGCTTGCCCTGCGCGGGCGAGGTCACCCAGCCGACGACGCCGTGCTCCACCACGAACTCCGGCGGGGCGTTCTTGGCGGACCACACCACGGAGCCGTCGGCCCGCACCAGCGCGGGGTTCATCGACGCCATCAGGCGGAACCCGCGGCCGTCCACGATCACCCCGGTCACCGGCCGGTCGGGGTCCTTCACGGTGGCGGTAGCCGGCCCGTTGATCTGGTCCTCGGTCGGACCTTCGTCGGCCGCGGCCTTGAACATGCCGCCGCCCAGCAGCTTGGCCGACAGCCACTCGGCGCGCCCGAGCGCCCCCACACGGACCACGCCGTCCGGCGCCAGCCCGACCTCTTCGCGTCCGACGAGCGCACGAACGACGCCCTCCGAGGGGTTGTCGGGCATCCCGCCGACGCCCTCGCCGAGGCTCCGCCAGGCGTCGAGTCGGGCGATCCAGAGCGCCTGCCGCAGCCGCCACTCACGGCTCCCGCCGGCGGGCGGCGGGCCCACGCCGCTGACGGTCCGCGGCGGCGGCGCGGCGTCCGACTTGCGCGCCGCCCGCGACGGCCGCGGGCGGGTCGCTGCGCCCCACCGGACCGCGGCGAGCGGGGCCAGGCTGCGGGCCACCACCGCGTGCGGCAGTGCCCGCGACGGACCGGGGGCGTCATTCGCCAGCCGGAACCCGGTGCCCACAGGGCCCACCACCGAGGCGGCCGGATGCAACTGGTACCGGCGGATCGTGCCGGCGCCACCGTGCACCCGGCCCGCGGCGTCCAGCTCGCCCACGCCGCCGGCCATGCCGTAGAGCCCCAGCGGGTGCATCGGCTGCGCGCCGCGCGTGGCGCCCGGGTCCGCCATCGGGTTGTAGTCCTCGGACACCACGCCGATCCCGCTGGCGGAGATCTCGTCCACCACCAGCTTGCTGCCTTGCATGTCCGACTTCCAGCGCACCACGAGGAACGGCGTGCCGCCCTGGCAGCCGGTGGTGGGCGCCGAGTGCACGAGCTCGGCTTGACTGGCCGTGGGCAGCCTGCGCCCGGCCCAGCGCGCGTAGGCCTGCGCCTCCTCGAGGCTCAGCCCGCACACCGGCGCCAGCTCGGGCCGCGTGGACAGGTCGCCCGCCGGCCCCCCCGTGGCCTGGCAGTAGCGCCGGTACTGCCCCACCGTCACCGCGTGCAGGTCCATCCAGAACGGGTGAGCGCCGGGGACCAGCACCTGCGGCATGCCGTCCTTCGCCGACACGCGGTACCACGACCAGGTCATCCCGTCGGGCGGCATGAAGTGGTCGAGGTAGGCGGGCCAGCCGGGCCACCGAAACTGTGGGCTGGTCGCCGAAGCCAGCACGGGCAGCAAGGCGAAGCCGACCAGCAGCATCCGTGAGCGCGGCATCCTCCGTCTCCTCCTCCCGCCGGTAGGCGGGGGCCCGGACCCTCATCTCACATTGTCAGACGACGCGCCCGGCGGCGCAGGATCCCACGATCGCAGCCTGTTAACGTGGCTGCACCGTCCGCACGCTCACGGCCACCCGCGCCGGGTCCTCCGGCGTGGTGAAGACCACCTCCGTGTCGCCGAAGACGTAGCGCAGCTCGTCTGCACTACCGAGATAGGGCGCGAGGAGCCCCTGCACCGCGGGAAGCGTCACGTCGTCGGTCACGATCCAGCGGCCCGCGCCCACGGGGTGCACGGCGCAGGCCTCCGCGCCCACCTCCGCCAGCTCGGGCGGTGCCAGCCGCCGCGTGGCCACCACCGTGCGGCCCTGCTCGACCAGCCCGCGCAGCGTGGCGAGGCACGCGGGACTCACCGCCTTGCCCACCAGGAAGACCAGCCGCGCCGAGGCGTAGAGCCGCGGGTCGGCGGCCAGGTGGTCGTAAACCGCCACGTTGTTGGCCGGGAAGAGCACGCGGTAGGGGATGCCCAGCGGCGTGTTGTAGTTCAGCGCCACCTGCGGGATGGTGCCGTGCGAGATCACGTGCCAGACCTTCAGCCAGTAGCGCGTATCGGCGTCGGGCTCGAGGTTGCTCGCACCGTAGAGGTTGCGCCGGATCCACGGCCCGGGGTGCTCCTGACCCCAGTCGGAGTCGTCGAAGCGGACGAGGATCACCTCCGGCGCGAAGTACTCGAAGCGCAGCGTGCGCGGATGCCGGGGCAGGTAGTCGCGGATGAACTCGCGCGCCACCTGGCCGTAGGGCGACAGCACGGCGCGGCCGTCCTCCACCCCATACAGGCTGCCCCGGTAGGCGAAGTTCTCGAGGTAGGTGCGCTCGGAGCCGGTCCAGTAGGCGATCAGGAGTGCCGAGCGCAGCTCCTCGGGCGGGTGGCCGGGGTAGCCGGGAATGCCCCACAGATCGATGGAGGTCCAATGCTGCACCCCGTACTCCAACGCCGCGCCCATGGCCATGGCGAGGGTGACCGGGGTGATGGTCTCCTTGAGCAGCTTCGGCATCTGCACCAGCCCGCAGCGGGCGAACAGGTGCTGAAGGATGGGGAAGACGCTTTCGGTGCCGACGATGGGCGTCGCGCCGGGCTGCCGGCCGCGCTCGGCGAAGCCGGGGTAGACCCGCTCCATGAGGAGCTGCAGGTTGTGCAGGTTGCCGTCGTAGGCCCGTTCGAGCGTCTCGCCCTCGGCGTCGTGGAAGTGGGGCTTGAAGGCGCCGCCGCCGGTCACGTCGATGCCGTTGCAGATCCAGTGCTCGCACTCGTCGAAGCAGAAGCCGAGGAAGTGCGGCGAGGCGAGGCAGCGCTCGACATACTCGCGCGAAGGCTGGAAGAAGCCGCCCGGCCGGTCGTACACGGCGGGATCGCCGGGCTGCCGGCCGGAGACGGCGTTCTCGGGGTTGATCAGCCAGCCGTGTCCGTGCTGCGCCGCCCAGCGGTCGAGCCCGTCGATGTCGGCGATGGTCGGCTGGCCCCAGAAGTGGTGCATCAAGAAGTCGAAGCCGATCTGCTCGAAGGCGTCCTGGGCGAGCGGGTCGTCGGGCACCGAGAGCTTCGAGCCGGCCTCGTCCACGCCGACCGGCATGGGGTGCGGAGCGGCGGCGGTGAGAGCGAGCGCGAGGAGGGTCGTCATTGCGCGCTGAACCGCCTCTCGTCGCGGAAGCGCTCCTGGCCCGCTTTCCGGGCCGTCAGCTCGAGCGTCAGCTCGCCGGCCGGCGGCGTGAAGGCGATCTCCACCAGCACGTGCTCGCCGAGCCCGATGGCCAGCTCACGCTCGTCGCCGGCGATCCGCTTGCCTGCCTGCGTCACCTGCCAGGACAGCGTGACGTGCTCGTCGCTGAACTCGTCGTTGTAGACGATCAGCGTCCGCTTGGCCGCCTCACCCGCCTTCAGCGCGGGCGGCTGCGGAAAGGGGCCCAGCGCGTCGTAGTCGCGGTCGAACACCGCCACGGGAGCGAACGACTTGACCAGCAGGTCGTAGGCCTCCTGATACCCTTCCCGCACCCCTTCGGCCCGCAGGAAGCCGCTGTAGGACGGGTTGTAGGGCCGGATGTCGAACCAGTTGGCCAGCCGGTAGCCGCGCGCCTGGAGGCCCATCTGGGTGATCACCTCGCGCTCGTGGTCGCGCAGGCCGGGCTCGTAGGGGAACATGAACTCGCCGCAGCCGAGAGGGACATCCTGCTCGTAGGCACAAGCCCAGTAGATGTCGTGGCGCAGGTCGCGCGCGTAGCCCGACGACCGCCCGCCGCGCTCCTTGAGGTCGTCGAGGGTGCGGACGTAGTGCTTCACGCTGGCGGGCGACACGCCGTAGGCGGTGCCGTCGCCGTCGAAGATCACCGGCCGCGTGCCGTCCTCGCTGTCGATCACGCGGCCGAACTCGGCGAGCTGAGCGGGGGTGAGGGCGTTGACGTTGAGCCCCTCATTCTCGGCCGACCAGAGGATCACCGCCGGGTGGTTGCGATCGCGCCGCACCCACCGCGCCAGATGCTCACGGCAGCGCGGCATGAACGCGGGGTGCTCCGGCGCCAACATGCCCCAGCTCGCGTAGATGCCGCTCTCGTCGATCACGAGCATCCCCAGCTCGTCGCACAGGTCCAGCACCTGCGGCGGCGCCGGCATGGAGTGGAACCTGAGCACGTTGCAGTTGGCGCGCTGGTGCTTGCGCAGCATCTCCGTGGCGCCCTCGCGGGTGCTCATCAGGTCGATCTTCTCGCCGTACGACGGGCTCTCGCCGCGCAGGTTGCAGCGGATGCCGTTGAGCTTCAGGTCGCGCCCCTCGAACCACGCCTCGCGGGCGCCGAAGCGCGTGTCGCGCTGCTCCAGTGTTCGCGCGCCCGCGGCGAGCGTCGAGCGGAGCTGGTAGAGGGTGGGGTGGTCCGGCTGCCACAGCTCGAGTCCGGCCAGCGGCGCGGTGAGCGTCACCGTGGTCGCGACGAAGCCCGGCAGCTCGACCGCCACCGGCGGCAAAGAGATCACCGTCTGGCCGCCTGCGACCGGGAGCACGTCCGCACCCAGCGTGGCGCGGACGGTCTCCTTGCGCGTGTTGAGCAGCTCGTGGACCACCGTGAGCTTCTGCTCGCGCACCGAGGTCTGCACGCGCACGTCGGCGATGCCCACCGGCGGCCGGCCGCGGAGCGAGACGCTCTGGAACAGCCCGCGCCGATTGCCGGTGCCCATCCCGCGCGGGTACCAGTGCTTCACGTTCCGCCAGTCGCTCGACTCCCGCGGGATGGCGAAGCAGGTGTCGTCCTGGACGAGGATCTCGAACCGGTTGCCCTCGGACGGCGCGCTCACCCAGGGCGTGAGGTCGAACTCGACCGGCAGCGCCGGACCAAGGTGCTGTCCAACGACGTGCCCGTTGAGCCGCACCTCGCACCCGTCGCCCACGGCGTCGAGCCGGAGCACCGTGCGGAGGCCGTGCAGCGTCGCCGGCAGGTCGAGGCTCCGCCGATAGGTGCCCGTGTGCACGTCGCGCAGGCCGGGGAGCCGCTCCCAGAGCGCCGGCACGGGCACGTCGCGCGCCTCACCGCCGGCCGG
>JACPDV010000082.1 GCA_016183835.1 Armatimonadota bacterium | reverse complement strand
TGCTTCTGGCGCGCGGCGGCGGAGCAGAGCGAGGTGCCGGTCTACTTCGGTGAGCTGGCTTTCGCCGCCGGCTGGTTCTACGCGCGGTTCGCGGTAGGCATGCCGCAGCGCTGCGACGCCTGGGCTCTGCTGGTCATGGGGCTGGGATTCCACTTCGCCGCACGGCTGCTCGAGCGCACGCCACCGTTCAGCCGGCCGCTCTTCCTGACCTCGCTGGCGCTCCCGCTGGTGCCGCTCCTGACGCTCTTCGCCGCGGGCTACACCCCGCAAGACCAGCTCGCGGCGGCGCTGATCGTGGCGACGTTCTACGCGGGGATCTGGCGGCAGTCGCGGCAACCGTGGGCGGGGATCGTGTTCGGCCTGCTGGTGCAGTTGGCGTTCTCGGTGCACTGGCTGCACGCGGGTCTGGCGTTCGGCACACACCTGCAGCACTACCTGGTGCCGGCGGGCCTCTTGACCCTGGTCTTCGCGCAAGTGCACCAGGCACAGCTCGGACGGGCGGCGCTGGCGCGGGTGCGCTGGTGCGCCACGGCGGTGATCTACGCGGCCTCGGCGAGCGACCTCTTCGCGGCGCACGTGGCGCTGGGGCAGTGGGCGTTCCTGACGCTGCTCGCGGCGGTGGGGGTGGTGACCGGGATGGCGCTGCGGCTGCGGCCGTTCTTCTACCTGGGAACGCTCTTCCTGGTGGGCAACACGCTGACGCTGCTGGGCGACACGGCGCTCGACAACCCCGGGTCGCGGGTGGCGATCCTGCTGCCGCTGGGCGCGGTGTTGATCGTCGGCGGGGCCTACTGGGATCGGCTGAAGGAGCGGTGGGGGGAGGTGACGGCGGAGATGGAGTGAGCGGCCCTTACAGCATGCCGAACGGCACCACCTCCACGTCGCGGCTGAGCGGGATCTGCCGGGGCGACAGGCACACCACCGCGCCGGCACCCAGCTCGGCCGGCAGTGAGCGCAGCGGCGCCAGGTGCAGGTCGCGGAGGGACACCAGGCCGGCCTTCTTGATCTCCACGGGGTGCAGCCTGCCGTCGCTGACCAGGAGCAGGTCCACCTCGCGCCCGTCGTTGTCGCGATAGAAGTAGGCCGGCGGCTCCTGCAAACGGTGCCACCAGCTCTTGAGGATCTCCGCCACCACGGCCGTCTCGAAGAGCGCGCCGGCCATGGCACCGGCCTCCAGCGTCTCCGGCGTGCGCCACTCGGTCAGGTACGCACCCAGCCCCGTGTCGAGGAAGTAGAGCTTGGGCGTCTTGCACAGGCGGCGGGTGACGTTGGTGTGGTAGGGCGGCAGCAAGTGCACCTGCCCGCTGGCCACCAGCACCGACATCCACTGCCGGGCGGCGTTCACGCTGATCCCCACGTCGCGCGCCAGGTCGGAGTAGTTGAGCAGTTGGGCGGTCCGAGCCGCGCAGGCGCGCATGAAGCGCCGGAACGCGTCCAGGTCTCCGACGTTCATCAGATCGCGGACATCGCGCTCCAGGTAGGTCTGGACGTAGGAGCGGTAGAACAGGCCCACATCCTCCACCGGCCCCGCGCGTAACGCCGGGAACTGCCCACGCAGCAGGTCGGCGAAGACCGCCGGCGCCTCGGCTTGCACCGCATCGCCGGCGCGCTCGGCGAGCACCTCCGGCGTGGGGAGGAACGGCGCCACGTCCGCCCGGCGGCCATCGGCCTCGCGCGCCGAGAAGCCGAACAGGTTGACCACGGCCACCCGCCCGGCGAGCGACTCGGTGACGCCGCGCATGAGCTGGAACTGCTGCGACCCGGTGAGCCAGAACAGCCCCGGCTGCCGCTGCTCATCGGCGCGCAGCTTGAGGTAGGGGAGCAGCTCGGGCGCATACTGGATCTCGTCGAGCAGCAGGGGCGGCGCGAACCGCTGCAGGAACAGGACAGGATCCCGCCGCGCCAGCTCACGCAGCGCCATGTCGTCGAAGGTGACGTACGTCCGCTCCGGGCCGGCCAGGTGGCGCAGCACCGTCGTCTTGCCCACCTGGCGCGGGCCGGTGAGCAGGAGGACGGGGAACTGCCCGGAGGCGCGCAACCAGGCGTCCTCGATGGCTCGTGGCCGGTAGGATTGTCTGTTATCTTGCATTCCAAGTGCAAGATAACAGACAACCGACGGGGCGTCAAGGACGATGCGCGGTCGCGCGGGCGCGGCTGCAGCACCCGCGCTTGGCGCCCGCGCGCCCGGTCCCGAAGGATCCCCGGCCACCGCCCCGAATCCCCGCCTCCGTCCCGAGAGACCCCATGGCCCGCGCCTCCTTTGACGAGTCCGCCCTCCCCCTCCATCCCGACGACCACGTCGCCGTCGCCCGTCGCGACCTGCCGGCCGGCGCAGTCCTCGCCCGGCCCGGCGGCGACGTGACCCTCTCCAGCGCCGTCCCGCGCGGGCATAAGCTCGACGTCCGCGCCGCCGCCACCGGCGACCTGGTGCGGAAGTACGGGCAGGCCATCGGCTTCGCCACCCAGACCATCGCCCCCGGCGACTGCGTCCACACCCACAACCTCGGCTTCGGCACCGGCGAGCTGAGCCTCGACTACGCCCCCGGCTCCGAGCTGCGGCCCATCGACGTCCTCCCGCCCGAGCAGCGCGCCACCTTCCAGGGCTACCTTCGCCCGGACGGGCGCGTCGGGACGCGGAACTACCTCGCCATCGTCTCCACGGTCAACTGCGCCTCCTCGTTGGCTGCGGCGCTCTGCCAGCGCTTCGCCGGGTGTGAGACGCATCACAGCGACTTCGACGGCGTCATCCCCATCATCCACAAGCACGGCTGCGGCGGGAAGGCCGGCTGGGAGACGAAGCTCCTCCAGCGCACCCTGGCCGGCTTCGCCAAGCACCCCAATGTGGGCGCCTACGTGCTGGTGGGTCTGGGCTGCGAGGGCAACCAGCTCGCCGACCTGATCGAGACCGGCGGGCTGCTCCGCCTCGAGGTGGGCGACCGGCCCCGGCCGCCCAGCATCCTGCTCCAGGAGATCGGCGGCACGCAGCGGGCCATCGACGAGGGCGTGCGCGCGGTCGAGCGGCTGATCCCGCTCGTCGCCGGGGCGCGGCGGACCACGCAGACCGCCGACAAGCTGGCCCTGGCGATGCAGTGCGGCGGGAGCGACGGCCTGTCGGGGATCACCGCCAACCCCGCCGTGGGCGCGGCGAGCGACGAGCTGGTGCGCCACGGCGGCATCTCCGTGCTGGGCGAGACGCCGGAGATCTACGGCGCCGAGCACCTCCTCACCCGCCGCGCGGCGCGGCCCGAGGTGGCGGCGAAGCTGCTCGAGCGGATCGACTGGTGGCGCGACTACACCTCCCGCAACGGCTTCGTGATCGACAACAACCCGGCGCCGGGGAACAAGGAGGGCGGGCTCACCACCATTTTCGAAAAGAGCCTGGGCGCCGTGGCCAAGAGCGGCTCCGCGCCGCTGGAGGCGGTCTACGAGTACGCCGATCCGTGCGTCGTGCCTGGGCTGGGGCACATGGACACCCCGGGGTACGACCCGGTCAGCGCCACGGGTCAGGTGGCCGGCGGGTGCAACCTGATCGTCTTCACCACGGGCCGCGGGAGCTGCTTCGGCTTCAAGCCCGCGCCGGTGCTCAAGATCGCCACCAACACGCCGCTCTACGAGCACATGGAGGGCGACATGGATCTCAACGCCGGGACGATCTTCGATGGCACCGAGAGCGTGCGTGAGGTGGGCCTGCGGATCTTCGACCGGCTGCTCCGTCTGGCGAGCGGCGAGTCCAGCAAGAGCGAGCTGCTCGGGGTCGGCACCGAGGAGTTCAACCCGTGGATCATCGGGTGTACCATGTAGACATGGGTGACGGGCTCCTGCCGGCGGCGGCGCTGATCTTCGACATGGACGGCCTGCTCCTCGACACCGAGGTGCTGTACGTGAAGGCCACCCGGGCGGTGGTGGAGCCCTACGGGCACACCGTGGACATGCAGGTGTACGCCGACTGGGTGGGGCGCGAGGTCACCGAGGCCGACTTCCAGCGCGCCTTCCCCATCCCGCTCACTTACGACGAGGTGTGGCGCCGCTTGCGCGCCGAGTACTTCCGCCTCTGCGCCGAGGAGCTGACGCTGCGGAGCGGTGTGGCCGAGTTCCTGGCCGGCGCCGCGCGCGACTACCCCAAGGCCGTGGCGTCGTCCACACCGTTGCCCATCATCGAGCAGCAGTTGGCGCAGGTGGGGCTGCTGGAGCAGTTCTCGGTGCGCGTGTCGGCCCGCGACTGCCCGCGCGGGAAGCCGCATCCGGACGTGTTCGAGGCCGCTGCGCGGCAGCTCGGGGCGACGCCGGCGGCCTGCGTGGTGTTCGAGGATTCCCCGCACGGCGTGGCCGGGGCGCTGGCCGCCGGGATGCGCGCCGTGGCCGTGCCGACGGAGCTGACCGCCCATTGCCCGTTTGCGGGGGCCCATCTGCGCGTGGCGCGGCTCACCGAGGTGACCGCGGCGTGGCTGGGGGCCGAGCCGAACGGGCTGTCGCCGTGGGAGCCCACCGATGGCTGAACCGCCTCCTCTCGTCCACACGGGGCCGGCCGCGCAGTACCAGCCGGAGTTCAGCGTTCGCGATCTGCCGCCGCCGGATGGCGAGCGCCTCACGCCCGCCCAACACGTCGCCGACCGGGTGGCGCAGGCGGTAGGGAGCTGGCCGTTCATCATCATCCAGTCCTGCCTGCTGGTGCTCTGGATGCTGATGAACGTGCTCCTCTCCTACCATCTCATGCGGTTCGGCTCGCTGCAGGCCTGGGACGCCTACCCCTTCATCTGCCTCAACCTGCTCCTCTCGTTCCAGGCGGCGTACACGGGGCCGGTGGTGATGATGAGCCAGAACCGGCAGTCGGAGAAGGACCGCCGCACCGCCGAGAACGACTACCTGGTCAATCAGAAGGCGGAGCGCGAGATCCAGGTGATCATGAGCCACCTGGTGCACCAGGACCAGCTCCTGCTGGAGGTGCTCAACCGGCTGGAGTCGGTCGGCACCCAGGAGGGCCACCGGGAGATCCAGGCCATGTTGGACCGTATGCATGAGAGTGACGCCCGCATCCTGGAGCTGCTCGACCAGGTGCAGGGCGGGCGCTCGCCGGGTGAGGCATGAAGCGTCGGATCCTGCTCGGCTCGCTGGCGCTGCTCCTCGTCTGGGTGCTGTCCACCCATGTCGAGGAGGTGCGGATGGTGTGGCACGCGCTGCGCGGCGGCGAGGCGCGCTGGATCCTGGTGGCGCTGGCCCTGCAGATCGTCTTCTACACCTGCTACGTCGCCATCTACCAGACCTCGTTCTGGGCGGTCGGGATGAAGGTCCGGCTGTGGGACATGTACCCCGTGGTCTTGGCGTCGCTGGCGGTCAACCTGGCGGTGCCGCACGCCGGGGCCGCGCTGTTCATCGAGGACGCCCGCCAGCGCGGGCAGCCGGCGGCGCGCGCCGTGGCCGGCTCCGTGCTCGTCCGCGTGGCCGACTTCTCCACGTTCGTGGTGGTCCTGACGGTGGGGTTCGCCTACCTCTTCCGGCAGCACCAGCTCGAGACTTACCAGATCATCGGCGCCATCGCCCTGCTGGGCGTGATCGGCGGCTTGACGCTGGTGCTGGTGCTCGGGCTGATCAGCCCTTCGGCCCTCGGCCGGCTCCTGTCCGTCACCGCCAAGCTGGTCCGGCGCATCTCGCGCTGGCTCCGGCGGACGTCGCCACTGGATGAGGACTGGGCGCAGCGCACGGCCGGCGAGTACACCGAGGCCGGCCGGCTGCTGGCCCACCACCCGCACCGCCTGCTCCCCGCGATGGCGGTCGCGATGGTCGCCCACGTGGTGGATCTGTTGAGCCTGCACGCGCTCTTCGTGGGTTTCCACACCCATCTCGAGCTGGGCAAGCTGATCGCCGGCTTTGCGACCGGGATGCTGTTCTGGATCGTGGCCATCACACCGCAGGGCCTCGGCGTGGTCGAGAGCGCGATGGTCCTGGCCTACACCGGGCTGGACGTGCCGTTCGACATCGCCACGGCCGTCTCGCTCTCGTTCCGCGGCCTCACTTTCTGGCTCCCGACCCTGATCGGCTTCGCCCTCGTGCACCGCGTGGCGCCCGAGGCCGGGCGGCCGGCGCTCCCGCGCGCCCGGAGCTGGCCGGTGCGCGTCGCCGCGCTCCTCACCGCCGGCATGGGCCTGGTCAACGTGCTCTCGGCCGTCTACCCGGCGCTCGACTGGCGCAAGGCCATCCTCCAGCGTTACTCCCCCGTCTTCGTGCAGCACGGCGGCCGGCTCACCGCCGTGCTCGCCGGCTTCGCCCTGCTGGTCCTCGCCCGGGGCCTCGCCCGGCGGAAGCGCGCCGCCTACGTGACCGTGATCGGCGTGCTGGTCGCCTCCGCGCTGGGGCACCTGGCGAAGGGCCTGGACTACGAGGAGGCGCTCCTCTCCGCCGCGCTCCTGGCCTACCTGCTGGCGCTGCAGCCCCACTTCCACGCGCGCTCCGACGCGCCCTCGCTGCGCTACGGCCTGAAGGTCCTGGGCGGCGCGCTGCTCTTCACCCTGGCCTACGGCGTGGCCGGATTCTGGCTCCTCGACCGCCATTTCCAGATGGACTTCGGCTTCCGCGACGCGCTGCGGCAGACCATCGTCATGTTCACCGAGTTCTACGACCCGGGGCTGGAGCCGGTGACGTCGTTCGGCCAGTACTTCGCGGCGTCGATCTACGCGGTGGGGATCGCCACTTTCGGCAGTGCGTTGGTCCTGCTCCTCCGCCCGGTGCTCCTGCGCGGCGCCGTCAGCCCCGCCGACCGGGCGAGGGCGCGGGAGATCGTCCAGGCTCACGGCCGCTCCGCCTCCGCCCGCCTCACGCTGCTCCCCGACAAGACCTACTGGTTCAGCCCCGAGGGTGCGGTGGTGGCCTACACCGTCCGCAACCGGGTCGCTCTCACGCTGGGCGACCCGATCGGGCCCGCCGAATCCATCGCCCCGGCCGTCGCCGGCTTCCAGGCGCTGTGCGGGGTCAACGACTGGCTCCCAGCCTTCTACGAGACGCGGCCCGAGCACCTGGCGGCGTATGAGGCGGCCGGCCTGCGGGTGCTCTGCATCGGCCACGACGCCGTGGTGGAGCTGGCCGACTTCACCCTCGCCGGCAAGTCCGCCCGCCCGCTCCGCACGCCGGTCAACCGCTGCGAGAAGGACGGCTACGTGGCGCGCATCGTCGACCCGCCGCTCACGCCCGACCTCCTCGCCCGCCTGCGCGAGGTGAGCGACGAATGGCTGACCTTCAAGCGCGGCAACGAGAAGCGCTTCGCCCTCGGCTGGTTCGACGAGACCTACCTCGGCGAGAGCCCGGCGATGGTGGTCGAAGACGCCGACGGGCAGGTGGTGGCCTTCGCCAACCTGATCCCCGAATACCAGCTTCCCGAGCTCACCGTGGATCTCATGCGCCACCGCGAGGACGCCGTCACCGGCACCATGGAGTTCCTCTTCGTGCGGCTCCTCGAGCACGCCAAGGCGCAGGGCTACGCCACCTTCAACCTGGGTCTCAGCTCGCTCTCCGGCGTGGGCGAGCGGAGCACCGACCCGCTCATCGAGCGCGCCCTGCACTACATCTACGAGCACGTCGAGCGCTACTACAACTTCCGCGGGCTGCACCAGTTCAAGAGCAAGTTCCACCCGCGCTGGGAGCCGCGCTATCTGGTGCACCCCGGCACCGCGCACCTGCCGGCGGTGTGGGCCGCCATCATGCGCGCCAACGGCGGCGAGGACTTCGTCGCCGGGTACACGCGGCGCTGAGGAGGGATCCCCGGTCGGCCCTGTAACCTCCCGGCACCCCGGAGTGCCTCATGGTCGTCCGTTCCGCACGGGTCATCGCCCTGCTCCTCCTCGCCCACGCTGCCGGCGCCCGCACCTTCGTCGTCGCCAACCAGCACCCACGCGCCGCCGACACCAACGCCGGCACCGCCGAGCAGCCCCTTCGGACCATCACCGCCGCCGCCGCGCAGATGCAGCCGGGCGACACCGTCCAGGTCCGCGCCGGCACTTACCGCGAGCAGTTCACCCTCCCCGCGGGCACCGAGCAGGCCCCGGTCAGCCTCGAGGCCTGGCCGGGCGAGAAGCCGGTGGTCAAGGGCTCCGACCTCGCCACCGGGCCGTGGACCCGCGCCGAGGGGCTCCCCGCCGGGATCTACGTCACGCCCTGGGAGCCCTACACCCAGATGTGCTTCTGCGACGGCAAGCCGCTGGCTCAGATCGGCCCGTGGGAGCACTTCGGCCCGCACGACTGGCCCAACTTCGCGCCCTACGAAGGCAAGGGCCCGGCCGACATGCGCCCGGCGACCTACCACTACGACAAGGAGAAGAAGCAACTCTGCGTCTGGCTCCCGAACGGCGACGCACCGAGCAAGCACAGCATCGAGGTGTCCGTGCGCTACGGCGGGATCGCCTTCAAGGACTACGCCCACGTCCGCGGCATGGAGGCCCGCCACTGCCAGTGCTGCGCGGACGTGAACAAGGGCCACTGCGGCATCGGCGGCGGCGGCACCGGCATCGTGGTGGAGAACTGCCGCGCGCTGGAGAACGACTTCACCGGCCTGCTGGTGCAAGGGACAGACTGCATCGTCCGCAACAATGAGCTGGCCTACAACGGCAACAGCGGCCTGATCTCGTCGCACGGTCTGAACATCACCTTCGAGGGTAACGACGTCCACCACAACAACGTCCGGCACTACGGCTTCGGCTGGAACGACGGCGGGATCAAGGTCCACGAGTGGCGCGAGTGCAAGTTCATCCGCAACCACTTTCACGACCAGCGCGGCACGGGGCTGTGGTGCGACATCAGTTGTGTCGACGGCCTGCTCGTGGAGAACCTGCTCGAGCGCTGCGACGTGGGGATCTACTGGGAGATCGCCCGCTGGGGTGTGATCGCCAACAACGTGGCCATCGACTGCGGCCGCGGCTACTGGATCTACTCCTCGGACTCGCTGCTCACCAACAACGTGGCCGACCGCTGCGGCGAGGGGATCGTCATCTCCGGCGAGATCCGCGGCGCCGAGTACTCGCGCGGCTACCCCGAGCCCAGCAACATCGTGGTGGGAGCCACGCGCAACAACCTGGCCGTGAACAACCTGCTGATCGACTGCCCCGGCCTGTACGTCGGCATCACCAAGGAGAGCGTCCACTGCGACAGCAACCTCTCCGACTACAACGTCTTCGCGTGGACCCTGCCGGCGGTGGACCGCTCCTCGGGCCACATCAAGTTCAACGACGCCGAGCGCTGGTACCCGCGCCTGACCGAGTGGCGCTGGTTCACGCACATGGACACGCACACCAAGATCGCCGACGCGGGCCTCCTGCGGAACGTGGAGCAGGACCGCGGGCCGCAGCCGCAGCACCTCTCGCCGGCCGACCTGGTGGGCGACCCGGGCCTGGTCGACCGGGCCAAGGGCGACTACCGCCTGCGGCCCGACAGCCCGCTGCTCAAGCTGGGCATCGCCATTCCCGATGAGCTGGACAGCATCTATCAGCGCGGCGTCCACGCCTATGGCCGCACCCAGGTCAAGGACGCCGCGCCGGTCAAGTCGCCCGTTGTCTTCAACGTCTGGAACTTCGACATGGCCCGCATCCAGCCGTGGCCCGAGCCGAAGATGATGCTCGACCCCGACCGGCAGGCACCGGCCGCGCCGGGGCTCAACGAGACCTGGCTCAAGACCGCGAAGTACCCGCGTTTCCGCCGCGGCACCGGGCCGATCCCGGTGGAACCGCCCTACCCCACCGCCACGCACTACGACAACCTGTGCGCCGACCCGCAACTGGCGAAGCAGCCGTACGGCCCGCCGGTGGCGCCGTGGGCCAAGGTGGAGGGCAACTTCCACGCGTTCGACCAGATGGCCATCGCCAGCCTGGCCGACTACTCGCAGCGCATCCGCGGGCGGGTGGAGCTGGTGGGCGTGGTCGAGCCCGGCACCGTCTACGTCGTCGACGCACAGATGCTCGTGCGCTGTGCCGTGCCGAAGGTGACGGCCACCGGCGGGTTCAGCTTCGCCTGGGGCGATGCGCTCACGCCGGTGGGCGAGGGCGTGGCGGTCACCTGCGAGCCGGAGAAGACGGTGAGCTGGCGGACGTACCGCGCCACCTGGCACTCCGGCGCCGCGGGCGCCGACCCGGCGGTGGGGCAGAAGCTCTACCTCGTGTTCACGGGACAGATCGCCGGCGAGGGCATCTGCCCCAACGGCGGCGCGCCCAATGCGCAGGCGTTCTGGGACAACCTGGTGGTGTGGTCGGAACAGCGGTGAGTCCGGCTCAGTCGCAGGGTTGGTGTACGGGGGTGTCCGGTTCGGCAACCGGGTACGCGGTCTCGACCCGGCTGGGGTGGAGCACCCCGGCCGCGGCTGACCGGGCGCGCCGCCAGAGGGCGGTCTGCGCCCAGCAGGTCAGCGCCATGACCAGCGCGGCCAGCAGGTACGGTGCCCGGAGGGAGCCGGACCAGTCGGCCACCAGCCCGCCGCACAGCGGGCCGAGCAACATGCCGCTCCCCAGGATGGCCTCGTGCAGCCCGGCCTTTCCGCCGCGCGACTCCTGGTGGCCGTGGAGGCTGTAGAACAGGCTGCCCAGGTACCCGGTGCCCGACGCCATGCCGGCGGCCAGGAACGCCAGGCCGAACAGCGCCACATTCCCGGTCGCCGCGGCCAGCAACATGCCGCACAGCGCCAGGCTCTGCCCCGCGTACAGCGGCCAGCGGCGGTAGTGCCAGCGCGTGGTGACGCGGCCCAGCAGGAAGATCAGGAACTGCCCGCCGTTCAGCGCCGCCACCACCACCCCCACCGCGCGGTCCGAGTAGTGGAGGTTCACGGCCAGCTTGGGGAACAGCGTGCGGCTGGCGCCCAGGGCGAACGAGGCGGCGAAGTTGCCGAGCCAGGCAAGGCGCAGGTAGACGCCGGCCAGGTCGTGCGGCGCCTCGGGCTCGGTTTCCGGCAGCTCCTCGCCGACCACGGCCCGATGGTCCGCGCCGTTGGGCGTGGTCAGGGCGATCAGCATCACCAGGACGATCCCGACCCCGCCGACGAGGAACGCCAGCGGGTGCCACAGCGGCCAGAGCAGCCCGGCCGCCACCGGTCCGAGCATCAGCCCGCAGCTCCAGAAGACGTTGAACAGCCCCAGCACGCCATTCAGCTCCCGCCGCCCGCCGCCGGTCAGCTCGGCCAGCCAGGCCTGGTACGGCGGCCAGTAGAGCGCCATGCCCAGCCCCGCCGGCATCGCGATCAGGCCGATCTGCCACGGCCGGCTGACGACCGCGTAGCCGAGCCAGGCGACGATGGTGAGCCCGCACCCGAAGAGGAGCAGCGGCCGCCGGCCGAAGCGATCGGACAGCCGGCCGCTGAACAGGCAGCCGGCGGTGTAGCTGAGCGAAGCGACCGCGCCCAGCAGGCCGAGCACGGTTGGCGACGCGCCGAGCGCGATGGCCAGCCAGGTGCCCGCCAGCATCACGACGCCGATGGAGAAGTCCATCAGGAACGCGGCGTAGATGAAGCGGCGGATCGGGTGCAGCCAGCCCATGCGCGGAGCTCTCGGGGGCGACGCGAAGAGGATAGCACCGAATGCGCCCGCGTGGCCCGATCCGGCCCCCTCTCCTTGCCAAGGAGAGGGTTGGGGCGAGGTCCCGTGGTTCTGTCTCACGGCGTACCGGACTGGACCTCCCCCTGCCCCCTCCTTGGCAAGGAGGGGGAACGCTCTGGGAGCGACGGGACAGGGGGTCAGAGTGGCGCCAAGGTCACCGCCGCATCCCCCGCAATGGCCGGCGTCTCCAGCTTGAGCCCGGCCGCCCCCGCGCTGACCGTTGCCTCGCCGGACGGCTGCCCGGTCCCCGTGTCCCACCACGTCACCCGATACTCCCCCGCCGCCAGCCCCGGCACCGTGAGCGTGCCCCTCACCGCGTCGCCCGCCAGCCGGCTCGCGACCCACGCCACCGCGCCGTCCGCCCCGCCCTTGCCCACCACCTCCAGCGCCGGCGCGTAGGGCGCCAG
>JACPDV010000643.1 GCA_016183835.1 Armatimonadota bacterium | reverse complement strand
TCGGCCTGCCCGGCGTGCGGGTTCACCACCTTCATCGAGGTGGCGGGCCCGCCGCCGGCGGAGCCCGAACCGGTTGAGTTACCCGCAGCGCCCGCGCGCCCGCTCTTCCGCCGCGCGCTCCCCGGAGTCACGCTGCTCCTCCTGCCGTTCGTCTGCAACGGGTACAGCCGATGGGTTGTCGGGCTCACCGCTGGTCCCAGGCCGGCTGGCTGCCTGGCCACTGCCGCGACGTTCCTCGGTCTGATCTGCGCGGTGTTCTACGAGGTCTGCCTCTGGCCCTGCATCGTGGTCGGCCTGTGGGTGCTGTGGCGCCAGGTCATCCGCCCGCCCACCATCCACCCAAGCACCTGATCAAGACGTCCCAACAAGGGAGATTCCGGCCAGAATCGGCTCCGGACTCTGTGCTCTCTGTGCCCTCTGTGTTGAGCAATCCGCTCCGGCTTCACCCGCGAGGCGCCGCGCAGCGGAAGCCGATGGTCCCGCAGCGGTCGAGGCCGGGCCACATCAGCAGGAACTTGGCGTGGGTGCCGATCGGCTGCTCCCCGCCGGGGAAGTACCACACCGAGCCCTCCGCCCGGTAACGGCTCCCGCCGCGCAGCATCGCGAACCGGGTGTGCCCGTCGTCGCGCTCGCTCTCGGTCCACTCCCACACCGCGCCCCGCTGGAATGCCGGGCCGTGGTCCTCGGCCGCCGCCTGCCACTCCCACTCGGTGGGCAGCCGCCGGCCGGCCCAGCGGGCGTAGGCGCGGGCGTCGTCCAGGTCCACGTAGACCACCGGCTGATCGGCCATGGCGGTCGGGCAAGTGCTGCCGCCCCAGTGCGCCAGGAAGCGCTCGGCAAACCGCGGCCGGTAGCCCGTCGCCGCCAGGAAGCGGGCGAAGTGCGCGTTGGTGACCACGGCCGGGTCGAGCCACGCCGGCTGCAGCGTGACTTTGATGTGGTGTTCGAGCGTGGCGTTGAACGGGTTGCCGACCAGGTTCCGGCCCCAGTCTTCGGGCGGCGTGCCGGGATCGGGGAAGCAGCCGCACTCGCGCCGCTGGTGCTTCACCTCGACCCGCTTCGCGCCCCCGACGACCGGCAGCATCCCCGGCGCCTCGTTCAGCGCCGCAACGACGGGCGGCGGGACCACGCCCACCACCGACGCAGCCCCGGCGTGTGCGTCCGGCCCCGACCGCGCCACGGCCGGCTCGGTTCGCAAGAGTGCCCGGAACGCCGCATCCTCTTCGCCGGGCGCCAGCGCGGCGACCGCGGCGAAGTCGTCCACGCCCACCCGGTTCGCCTCCAGCGGCCGGCCCGCCCACAGGTCATACAGCCGCCAGCCCGGCTTGCCCAGCATGATCGCGATCTCAACCGGCCCGCCTGAGCGGTTGGCGAACACGACCAGCTCACGCCGCTCGTCCTGCCAGCGCGACGAGAGCACGCCCGGCTCGCCGGTCGGATAGCACGGGAGCCACTCGCCCTCCGCCAGCAGGTCGGCGAAGGCGCGTTGGATCGGCGCCATGCGCCGCAGGATCGCCTTGTCCGCCTCCGGCCACGGGTTCCACGAGCCGAAGATGCTCTCCCACACCAGCATCCCGCTGCCGTTGAGCCAGGCGTCGGTCAGCTCCTCGCGGTGGCCGTGGTCCCAGCGGCGGATCTGGTGCTGCATGTGCCGCGGCTCCAGCCACTTGAGGAGCAGCACGCCGACGTCCGGGTAGGGCTGGAGCCACTGCGCCCACGAGCTGTTGCAGATCTGCATCTCGGCGATGGACGGCGCGCCCTCGGGCTCGAACGCCACGCCCGGCCGCACCGTGTCCACGGCCGTGCGCAGCCCGGTGGGAGCCTGCACCATGGTGTCGAGGAAGATCCCGTCCGCGCCGATGCCCTTCACGATCTCGGCCAGCGCCTGGTCGTCGGTCTGGGTCTCACGCCGCGTTCCCGTGTCCCACGGATTGTAGGCGATGAACACCTGCACGCCGCGCCGGTGGAACGCCGTCACCGCCCGCCCCACCCCGCGCAGCCCGCCCGGCAGGTCGCGGAAGAAGTCGAACTGGTTGCGCTCGTCGCAGCCGATCCGCGGGTAGGCGTGCCACAGGACGACCGAGTCGTAGCCGCCGAACTCGCGCTCGGCGAGGTCGCACAGCTCGTTGACTGTGAACCGCCCGGCGCGCGGGTCCCAGAGGTCGTGGTCCATCACCATGATGAACCCGCAGACGAGGTTGCGGCGCAGCCAGCGGAGGTCGGCGCCGTCGTAGATCGAGCTGTCGAACGGCGCCGAGACCTGTTTTGCCAGCGGACGCATCCGGGCCGCGCGGCCCGCGTCCGGCGGAAGCACCAGGCGCAGATCGGTCAGCTCCAACGTGCCGGGACGGGTGTCGTGGGTGCCGTCCATGCCGAGGATCGGGCGCGCCCAGTGCACCGCCGGGTCGAACGCCGGCACCTTCGCTGTGAGCCGGAAGTCGTGCCACTGGCCGTCGGCGGAGATCTCGTCGTCGGCCACCACGGTGGACCAGCCGCGCCACCCGCCGTCCGCCGCCGCGGCGCGATCGCACCAGTCGTACGCCAGGCACGGCGCCGCGTGACCCTCGACCCGCCGTGCCCGGCCCTCCACCACCAGCGTCTCGCCCGGCCGCAAGTCGGCGGCGAACGCCCAGGCGCGGCCCGTGCGGATCCAGGCGCGGACGCCGTCGAACCGCATCCGGATGGCCTTCCCGGACGCGCCGTGGATGTCGCTCAGCGTGGTGCGCCGCCACGTGCGGAGCCGCTCCAGCCAGGCGCGGTAGTCCTGCCCGGCAGCCGGCGGCGCCAGGTAGTGCGCGTTGTGGACCGGCTCGGCAGCCGAGTCCACGGACTGCCAGTCGCAGCCTTCGTCGGCGCTGAAGGCGTCGGCGGACCACGGAATGAGCAGCGGCTCCTCGGCGGCGGCCATCGCCAGCCAGAGGAACAGGGAGGGCATCAGCGACCGCCTTTGCGCGGCCCGCAGCGGCTCAGGTCGAGCGGCCGGAAGCCCAGCTTCTCCGCGGGTGAGCCCGGCTTCAGCCGGAAGTCGCCGTGCTCCGGGTCCGCGAACAGCGGGTCGGCGACCACGGAACTGCGGTCCAGGCCCTTCGCCTTCCACTCGTCGAAGCTGTACTTCAGGAACCGGGCCGGCCCTCGCGGGTCGTAGAACAGGTTGCCGTCGTGCACCAGCTCGAAGTCGCCCCAGTCCTCGCCCGCGATCAGCTTGCCCTCGTTCCAGTAGACCAGGTTGCGGCAGAAGACATACGTGCAGGACAGCGTGTAGCCCGGCGGCGGCGCGTCGCCGTAGCGCAGGATGGCCGCGTTGCGGGTCAGCGCGAAGACGTTGTTGAGCACGATGTTGCCGATGCAGTGGAAGTTGGAGACGAAGCCGCCGTCGCAGTGGTGCACCAGGTTGTCCTCGACCAGCACGCCGCTGCAGCCCTGGTCGAGGCAGATGCCGTAGCCGCCGCCGCGGATGTCGTGGATGTGGTTCCGCCTCACCACCGTGCCGGGCGACAGGCCGAGGCAGTAGACCGCCGCGTGGGTGCCCAGCTCACTGAGGCCCAGGTCGTGGATGTGGTTATCCTCCACAAGGTTGTCCCGGGCGTGGTTGGGCGGCACGTACTCCCACGTCCAGCCCACCGACACCGCCCACTCGAAGGCCCCCTGGATCTCGTTGTGGGCGACGCGGTTGCCGCCGCTCTGGCCGATCCAGATCGCCGGCGCGCCGAGGTAGACCTGGTTGCCGCCGGCGATGTCGTTGTCGGTGACAAGGGTGCCGCCGGTCACGTCCTCCTCGCGCGTGGGATCCGCCGGCTCGCCCACCTTCACCGCGCCGGCGCCGAGGGCGCGGAACCGGTTCCGCACCACTTCGTTGTCGTGGCAGCCGCGTCCGAGCGCCAGCGCCCACTGCCCGGTGCCCTCGAACGCGCAGCCCTCGAACCGGCAGTGAGATGCTCGCTCGGCCGCGACCGCCGCCGCGAACGGGATCTCCGCCTGCGGGTAGGCGAACCCCTCGGGCGCCAGCGGCTCGGCCGTGTAGGCGACGGTCAGGCCGCGGAACTGCACGCGCTGCGCACCGTCCAGCCGCAGGAGCTGCTGTGTGACCGGGGCCAGCACCTCCGTCTTGCCAGGGACCTCGCCGGGCATCGGCCGGTAGGCGAGGACTCCGGCCTCCGGGTCCAGGTACCACTCGCCGGGCGCGGTGAAGGCCTCCTCCAGGTTCTCGACGTACCAGCCGCGCGACCAGGTGAGCGGCCGCCAACTCCCGCCCGTGAACGTCATCTGATGGGCCGCCTGGTCCACGCTCGCGATCCGCAGCCGGGCCTCCATCCAGTACTGGTTGACCACCACCTCGAGCCGCTCGAGATGCCGCCAGGCCGGGTCGAAGTCGCCGGGCCGGAAGGCGATGCCGTTCTCGGGCTTGCCGCTCGGCGGGCCGGCGACGGGGAAGCGGCCCTCCTTCGGCCACCGCGGCCGGTAGCGGCGCTGCCCGCCGACGAAGAGCTGTCGCAGCAACGGGCCCCGCCACGCAGCCCGCCACACGTCGTCTGCTGCGACCTTCCAGCCGGTGACCGGCTTCGCCCCGACCAGCTCCACCCGCTCGCCGGGCGCGGCGGTGTAGACGCAGTCGGAGTCTTCTGCCGTCAGCAGCAGCGGCTCGGCGAGGAAGTACCGGCCGGCGCGCAGCCGGATCTCCGCCGTCCCCTTGCGGCCGGTGCGGCGCCAGGCTCGGACCCGGTCGCGGGCCACAGCGAGGCCGGCCAGCGGGCCGTCGGAGCGCTTCCGGTTCGGCTCGGCGAGCCGGCCGGTCCAAGCGTCGTTGCCGTGCGGCGAGACGTAGAAGATGGGCGGCTCGGGAGCCGGGGCCGCGGCCAGCGCGAGCGCGGTAAGTTGGGCGAGGAGCATGGTGTCGCCTCCCGCGGAGCGGTTCGCCGGCCCCGCGCCAGCCTCCTGCGCGTGGACGAAGACCAAGAGGCATGACCGCCGCCACACCGAACGATGCCGCCACTCGCGAGGAGGCCGACCATGCCGCTCCGCCTGATGTTCTGCCTGACGTCCGCTGCGCTCGCCGCGCCCGACGCGACCCAGTTCCTGCCACCCGCCGACGTGCAGTTGTCCGGCTGGCTCGGCCACCGGCTCACCACCAATGCCCGCGAGCGGCTGCTCAAGGTGGACGAGGACGCCGTCCTCAGCGGCTACCGCCGGCGGCCCGGCAGCCATCCCTGGATCGGCGAGCACGTGGGCAAGTTCCTCCACGCCACCACACTGGCCTGGGCCAACTCGGGCGATCCCGAGCTGAAGGCCAAGATCGACCGGGTCGCCAAGGCTCTGATCGCCTGTCAGGAAGAGGACGGCTACCTCGGCACCTACTCCCGCGAGACCCGCTGGACCCAGACCGGCGCCACCGGGTGGGACGTCTGGTCGCACAAGTACTGCCTCTTCGGCCTCCTCACCTGGTGGCAGTACACGAAGGATGCCGCGGCGTTGGACTGCTGCCGGAAGGCCGGCGACCTCCTCGTCCGCACGTTCGGCCCCGGCGCGGGGCAGCTCAACCTGATGGAGCGCAGCACCCACGTGGGGATGGCCAGTAGCTCGGTGCTTCAGCCGATGGTCATGCTCTACCGCGCCACCGGCGACCGGCGGTACCTCGACTGGTGCCGCTACGTGGTGGACGCCTGGGAGACCGCGCCCGGCGGGCCACGGATCGTCAGCACGCTGCTCGCCGGCAAAGGCGTTAACCAGACCGCCAACGGCAAGGCCTACGAGATGATGAGCTGCCTCACCGGCGCGGTGGACCTCTCGCGCGCGCTACGCGACGACGGCAAGCCGGAGGAGAGTGACCGCCTGCTGGCCGCCTGCCGCCACGCGTGGGACGACATCGCCGCCAAGCGCCTCTACATCACCGGCGGCACGAGCTGCGACGAGCACTTCCGCGCCGACGGCGACCTGCCCAACACCGGCAACGTCTCCGAGACCTGCGCCGTGGTGACCCTCGAGCAGCTCAGCTTGGAGCTGTTCCGCCTCGCGCCCGAGGCGCGCTACATGGACGTGCTCGAGCAGTCGGT
>JACPDV010000642.1 GCA_016183835.1 Armatimonadota bacterium | reverse complement strand
CGAAGGCCGCCAGCCAGCCGCCGCGCGGCTCGTCCTCCGCCTGCAAGTCCGTGCCCAGGCAACGCATCAGGAGCCGCTCGCCGAGGTAGCCCTCCAGCCAGTTCTCGTACCGGCGCGAGGCCAGGTAGCGGCCGACCTTGGGCAACATCGCGTGGCCGTACTCGTGGAGCACCTCGCGGACCCACTCGGCGGGCGCGCGCGGCGTGGCGAGCTGGTAAAAGTAGAGGTTGTTGAACCAGCGCTCGCCGCCGGCCTCGTCGAACTGCTCGGCGTTGTTCTCAGTCAGCCAGACGTCGAGGATGTCCGGCTGCTGCCGCGCGTCGGTGGCCTGCCGGCCGAGGTGCTCGCGACCCACCCACTGTCCGCGCAGCAGCGTGTCGAGCAGCTCGCGCGCCAGGCCGGAGTAGTCCGCCCCGGCGCCGAGGGCCTGCGAGGGGTAGAAGACGCGGAAGCGCAGTTGCCAGATCTGCCATCGGGCGCCGTCGGTGGCGTACCACGGCTCGAGCGGGTCCCAGACCAGGTTACCCATCAGGTTGCGGCGCTGCTCCACCGGCTCGAAGGTGTAGCCCAGCAGGCAGCGGTCGAAGCGCCACTTGTGGAGGCTCGGGTCGGCACCGTCGGCGCGGGCGTGCCAGGGGTCCACCACGGCCCAAGCACCGGCGCCGCCGGGCACGCGGGGGACGGGGAGCTGATCGGGGTCGTCCTGCACGTCGCGACCAGAGGCGTCCGCGGAGGGCGGCGGCGGGAGCGCCGGGAGCCCCGCCATCCAGAGGTAGCGCCTGCCCCGGAACCCCGATCCGGCCGCGCCTGGCGGGAAGCTGAGCGACCGCACCTCGCCCCCGGACAGCGCGGCGAGCTGGTCGCTCAGCACCTTCCGCGTCTCATCGGTGAGCCAGCGCGGCGGAGTGGCGGCCACGACTGTGGCCAGCCGGCCGAGCGCAGCCTGCCGTTCGCGTGCACCGGCGCGCGGCTCACCGGCCAGGCGGGCGAGTGCCTCGACCCGCAGGTAGTTGGACGACGCCGTGGCGACGGCGCCCTGCCAGCGCTGGCAGGCGTCCGACACCCGCCCCTCGGCCGCCGCCCGCGCGCCCTCGCGCAGCCCGGCCACGGCGTCCGGGTCGGTGGCCAACGCGGCGGTCATGGTGCACATCAAGAGGATGGCGGCGGCGCCGCCCATCCGGATCCGGGATCCCCTCTCCCCCCGGGAGAGGGTTAGGGTGAGGGCTCTGCCGACGGCTGAGATGATGCGTGACCCGCGCCGGCGGACCTGCCAGTGGCCCTCACCCCAGCCCTGTCCCGGCGGGAGAGGGGGCCGGATGGCAGTCCGCGCCGGTTGGTGCCTCACGGCCATCCAAAGAACTCCGCGGCACTCGCCGCCGTCGCTGCTGCCAGCTCCTCGCACTCCATCCCACGCAGCTCCGCCACCCGCTCCGCCACCGCCCGCACGTGCGCCGGCTCGCAGCGCTTCCCGCGCACCGCCTGCGGCGCCAGGTAGGGGCAGTCGGTCTCCAGCAGCAGCCGAGCCAACGGCACCTCCTGCGCGATGCGGTGGGCGTCGGTCGCCTTCGGGTAGGTCACCGGTCCGTCCATCCCCAGCCAACAGCCCGCCGCCACGACCCGCTCCGCCGCCTCCGGGTCCGTGGTGAAGCAGTGCAGCACTACCCGCGTGCGCGATCCGCCCTTTTCCGCGAGCGACCGCAACACGTCGTCCACGGCCTCGCGCGAATGCACCACCAGCGGCAGGCCCAGCTCCACCGCCAGGCGCTGCTGTAGGGCGAAAGCCCGCTGCTGCACGTCGCGCGGGCAGCGGTCGCGGTAGTAGTCCAATCCGCACTCCCCGATCGCCACCACTCCGGGACGCGCCGCCAGCCGCCGGAGTTCCGCCAGCCCGACGGCATCGAGCGATGCGGCCTCGTGGGGATGGACCCCCACGGCGGCGTAGACTCGGCCGGCGTGCTCCGCGGCCAGGGCGACGGCCGCGCGCGACGACGGCAGGTCACACCCCACCACCACGATCCGTTCCACCCCGGCCTCGGCGGCGCGCTGCAGCACGGCGTCGCGGTCGGCGTCGAAGGCGCGGAACTGCAGGTGGGTGTGGGTGTCGATGAGGGCCATGCGGGACTGCCTAGCCTGATGGTCCGACTGGGCCTCCCCCTGCCCCCTCCTTGGCAAGGAGGGGGTTCTGGTCGTCCCTGCCGATCACGAACAGGGCCTCCTCGGCCAGGACGTTGTCGGCCGGGAGCATCTCGTGGTACGCACCTTCGGCGTAGGCGAAGCGCTGCCGCACCACCACCCCGTTGGCCGCGCACCAGTCCTCGAAGTCGCGAATGGTGAAGACGTGGATGTCGGGGCTGCCGAACCAGGTGTGCGGGAAGCGCGGCGTGACCGGCATGCGGCCCTGAATCAGGAGCTGCGTGCGCACCCACCAGTGCCCGTAGTTGGGGAAGCTGACGATCCCCACGCGCCCCACGCGCAGCATCTCCTGCAGGACCGTCTCGGGCCGGCTGACCGTCTGCAGGGTGGTCTCGAGCACCACGTAGTCGTAGCTGGCGTCGGGGAAGTCGCCCAGCCCGGTGTCGAAGTCGTGCTGGATCACCGGCACGGCCCGCTTCACCGCGCGGAGCACCTTGGCCTGGTCACGCTCCACGCCCTGTCCGTGACAGCCCTTGTCGCGCGTGAGCCGCTCGAGCAGGCTCCCGCTCCCGCAGCCGAGGTCAAGGACCCCCGCACCCTTCGGGATCAGCGAGACAATCAGCTCATGGTCCCACCGCTCCCGATGCGCATCTTCGGCGCCGCCCGGGAACCCCGCATCGAGACTCGCCAGGTAAGCGATGGCCTCCGCAACCTGCGGATGGCTCCCCATCACCTTGTTCAGCAGTTCCCTGACCGGCTGCTCATCCATCGCTGCTCCACGCCGCACTCCCGGTCGCCCGTGTTGCCGGCGTCGGAGGGCGCACGCCGTGCGCCCCTACCGGTTCACGGCACCCCGTTCACCGTTCACAGTTCACCGCTCACCGTACACCGCTCACCGCCCGCTCCCCGCCACCCCCGCCAGGAAGTCGCGCATGAGCTGTTCGGTGGTTTCGACTTCGAGGAGGAAGGCATCGTGCCCGTAGCTGCTCTCGATGTCGATGTAGGTCACCCGCCGGTGGTTGGCGCAGAGGGCGTCCACCAGCTCGCGGCAGGCCCAGGGCGGGTAGAGCCAGTCGCTGGTGAACGAGGTCACCAGCCACGAGCCCTGCGCCCGCCGGCAGGCGGCGCGAAGGTCGCCCTCGCCCCAGTTGGCGGCGTCGTAGTAGTCCATCGCCTTGGTGATGTAGAGGTACGAGTTGGCGTCGAAACGCTCGCCGAACGCCTGCGCCTGGTGGCCGAGGTAGCTCTCCACCTGGAAGTCCACATCGAAGGTGTAGCCGAGGCGCTCGCGGTCCTGCAGCCGCCGGCCGAACTTGGCCTGCATGCTGGTCTCGCTGAGGTAGGTGATGTGGCCAATCATGCGGGCGATGCCGAGCCCGCGGTCAGGTTGTTCGGACTGCCCGTAGTAGTTGCCGCCGTGGAAGTGCGGGTCGGTGGCGATGGCGTGGCGCGCCACGGTGTTGAACGCCAGCCCCTGCGCGCTGAGCCGCGGCGAGGCGGCCAGGACGATCAGCCCCTTCACCCGCTCGGGATAGGCCAGCCCCAGCTCGATCACCTGCTGCCCGCCGAGGGAGCCGCCCGCCGCGCCGAGGAGCCGTTCGATCCCGAGGTGGTCGAGCAACCGTACTTGCAGCCGGACCCAGTCGCCGACGGTCACCACGGGGAAGCTCAGAGCGTAGGGCTGGCCGGTGGCCGGGTTGATGGAGCTGGGCCCGGTGGTGCCGTAGCAGCTCCCCATCACGTTGGCGCAGATAACCTGGTAGCGGCTGGTGTCGAAAGCCTTGCCGGGGCCGATGGCGGTGTCCCACCAGCCGGGACGCGCCTTGCGCCAGGGACGGTTGCCCTCGCCCGCGGCGGCGCACCAGCCCGCGGCGTGCGCATCGCCCGAGAGCGCGTGGAAGATCAAGACGGCATTGTCGCGGGCGGGCGACAGCTCGCCGTAGGTCTCGAACTCCACGGTCACCGGCTGGAGCGTGCCGCCGCCGTCGAGCGGCAGCGGGTTGCGCTCGTCGGCCAAGACCACGCGCTGCGGCCGGGTCCAGCCCACGCTGCGCGGGTCGTCGGGCGGGTCGTGTCCGGTCTGGCGCTTGTCCGAGAGCACGTTGAGCGGATCGCTCATCGGCTCCTCCAGTGGAGCAGGATCCCCACCAGTCTACACCGGCCCGGGCGTTTGAGGCGGTCGTACCCCCTCCTTGGCAAGCTGGACTTTGGCGTTTTTGGGGGAAGTCCCGCAAACAGATCACGGTGGCTCCTGTCTGGAAGAGGTGAATGCCAACGCCAGGCAGGAGGCCCACCGTGCGTCCAGTATACCTCCTCAGCGCCCTG
>JACPDV010000081.1 GCA_016183835.1 Armatimonadota bacterium | reverse complement strand
CGCTCGGCACACCCACCGAAGGCCGCCCGCTGGCGGCCGCCATCGCCGGCGCCGCGACGCCGACCATCCCGGCCTCACGCGCCGCCGCGGCCGAGCCGGCACTGGTCTGCGGCGTCACGCGGCGGCGCCCCGGCAGCGCCGTCGCCGGCCCTTCCGCGGCCACGGCCGCCGCCACCGCGGCGGCCCCGGCACTACGCACTTCGGCGGCGCCCACCGCCGCCGCACCGGTCACCGGGTTGCCGCGGCGGCTCTGCTCCCGCGGCGTGGCGAGGTGCGCCCCGCCGGCGTAGGTCCCGGCATGGCCCGGCAGCATGGTGTCGCGCACGCTCTGCGGCAGCGGCTGACCGGCGCCCGCCAGCGGCGGGAGCGGCGGCCCGATGCGGGTCCGCGTGGCGGTCGGCCCGCCCTTGGGCGGCAGCGGACCCTGGCGCACCACGGTCGGCACGATCACCTGGCCGCGACCGGAATCCACCATCCCGGGCACGGTCGGCGCCGGCCCCGTGGCAGGCACCGCCGGCTGGCCGCCGGGGAGCACCGGCCGGCCGCCGGTGTCCACGTTCAGCCGCCCCGGCTCGGGCGCCGGCTGTGCGCCGTCGGGCATCGGGATCTTGAGCAGGTCGGCCGTCCCCGGCTGGTCGAGGCTGCCGCCCGGCCGCGGCGTGACGATGGCCGGCGCCACCTCGCTGCCCGGCGCGCGCCCGCCCGGCTCCACGCCCACCGGCGGCTGGATCCGGGTGATGGTGCCGTTGACGTTCAGCGTCACCTTGACGGTCTCGGGATAGACCTCGCTGTTGTCGGGCTGAATGACCTTGGCCTGCACCACGTACGGCCCGTCCTTGAGGTGGCGCTTCTGCGGGTCGAGCATGAACTGGTAGGGCGGGTAGTTCATCATCGCGATGAACTGGCCGTTGAGCAACAGCACCACCCACTTGGCGCCCATCTCCGGGTTGACCCGCACGCGGATCAGCGCCCGCTGGGTGATGATGCTGTCCGGGTTGCCGTCGAGGTCTTCCACGTCGATCCGCGTGCCCTGGGTGTCGCGCGCGCCGGCCGGCAGCTCGTGGTTGCGGACGTAGACGAAGGTGCGGTAGCTGCGCTGCCGGCCCTGGGCGTCCTCGACCTGCACCACCACGGTGTGCTTGCCGTCGGTCCAGGTGGAGGTGTCCCAGTTGTACTGGACGTGGCGCATGCGGGGCTGGAGGTCGAAGGTGATCACGGGCTGGTCGTCGATGGAGAGGTCCAGCTTGACCACGGCGATCCCATCGTCCGCGGGCTTCCAGACCACGTCCACCGGCACCGAGCCCTTCACCTGTCCGCCCTGCTCGACCGTGGGCAGGGTGACGACCGGCCGGTCGTTGCCCGCCAGGAGCGGCGAAACGACGGTCAGCGCGAGCAGGCAAGCGATCCGCGCGGCTGTGTTCCGTGTCATGTCCCGGTACCTCCCCGGTCCCGGCGCGAGAAATGGCGTTCGCGCAACCCGGGGCGAGTCTATCAAACCGCTCTCCAGTTGTCAAACACAGACCGGATCCCTTCCGGCCCGTCACGACATTCGAATCTCAGGCCACGGCCTCGCCGCGGCGTGCGCCGATGGTCTCGGCCGTCGGCTGCAGCTCGAACAGCTCCATCGCGTTGCGGAAGAGGATCCGCTGCCGGTCCGCCTCCTCGATCGCGGCGTCCTTCACCATGCCCAGCACGAACAGCGGGTGCAGCTCGGGAAACCGGCTCCCGAACACGATCCGCCGCGGCGTCACCGCCGCCACGGCGTCGCGGAGCTTGTCCTGATCCGCTTCCAGACTGCCGATTTCGAGGGTCGTGTTGAGCACCTGCGCGCAGAGCCGGACAGCCGTCTCCCAGTGCGAGCCGCCCATCCCGCCGACCAGGAACTTGACGCTCTGGTACTCGTTTGCCAGCTCGACCACGTCGCGCACGTCGGTGTCGGACTCGGTGTCGATCAGCAGCGGCCGGCCATAGCGCCGCGCCGCGTGGAGGATCGTCCGCAGCCCTTCCGAGGCGATCCGCGGCCCGGCGATGGGCCGCGGCAGCTTGACCGCCCGCCAGACCTCCTGGCTCAACCGACGGCGCAGCTCCTCGACCGACTCCTCGGGGTAGCTGGGGTGCACCGTGACGTACCCGAAGACGTTGTGATACCCGGCCAAGGCCCGGCCCAGCTCCTCGTTGCCGCGCCGGAAATCGCCGCGCTCGGCCTGCGCGCTGGCGAGGATCGCCGCCGAGATGTGGCAGCTCCCCAGCACGCTGTCGACCTCGCGCATCGTCCCGGCGCGCACCGACTCGGGCGGCCGGCCGAAAAACGCATGGGAGTCGACGATGGGCATGTCAGGCTCCCGTTCCCGCCAGCAGCGCGCGCACGTTGCCGCCCATCACCAGCGCCTTCTGCTCGTCGGTCAACTGCGCCGCCTCGAGCGGCAGCTTCGCGCTCGAGACATATTGCAGCGGGCTCGCCGTGCCGAACACCAGCCGCGTCGCCCCGAACCGCTGCGCCAGCGCCGTGACCACCTGTGGGTCGGCCAGCCGCCGGGTCTCCACCAGGAGCTGCTCGTGCTCGCCGAGGATGCTGACCAGCTCGCCCACATGCCGGCCGTCCACCCCCAGCAGGATGGTGCGCAGCCCGAAGGGCTTGGTCCGCACCGCGATCCGCGACGGGTCGCCCCGCCGGGTGGCGTCCACCTGGAGGGTGGCGCCGCGCTCGGCCAGGCGCTTCAGGATCTCGGTCAGCGGATGGAGGTCCAGGTCGAAGCCCTGCTGCTCCCAGAACAGCCGCCACACCCGCACGCCCTGCTTGAGGTACTTGTCGATCTCCTCGAGGGAGCCCACGTAGCGCCGCGGGTCGATGGTGCCGATGGGGAGGAGCATCCCGTTGGACTGCCCGCAGACCTGCAGGGTCTCCTCGTTGCCCCGCTGAAAGTCGGCGAAGATCCCGGTCGTGGAGAGGGTCAGCGCCGCCTTGAGCTTGTGCTTCTTCAGCGTGCTGACCAGAGTCTCCGGTGAAATGTCCGCCCGCCGTAGCGGCCAGAAGCCGAACAGCGTGTTGGCATCGATCATGTTGCCCGTCTCTGCTCCACGGTTAGAGGCCGCCGGGAGCGGATTGGTTGCCCCCCGCGGCCAACTCCGCCAGTGCCTCGGCGGCGGCGGCCTGCTCGGCGTCCTTCTTGCTCCCCGCCCGGCCGCGACCCAGCACGCGCCCGCCCACGGTCACCTCCACCTCGAATTCGCGCTGGTGCGGCGGGCCGCCGGAGAACAGCAGGCGGTACGCCGGGGTCTGCCGCCAGCGGCCCTGGGTCAACTCCTGCAACTCGCCCTTCGCGTTGCGGTGCCGTCGTGAGGAGGCGTCGGCGATCTGCTGTTCCAGCAGCCGCAGCACGCACTCCCGCGCGGTGTCCCAGCCCTGGTCCAGGTACACGGCGCCCAGCACCGCCTCGAGCCCGGCCGCCAGGATCGACCGCCGCCCGCGCAGCGAGGCGCCCGCCGCCGCGGCGCCGAGCTGCATCACCTCGCCCAGCCCGACCCGCCCCGCGGCCGCGGCCAGACTCGTCCCGCGCACGACGAACGAGCGGATGCTGGTCAGCCCGCCCTCGCTCTGGTCCGTCAGCGTGGCGTGCAGGTGTCCGCTCACCGCCAGTTGCACCACGGCGTCGCCGAGGAACTCGAGGCGCTCGTTGCTCTCGAGCCGGTCCGCCTCGCGCTCCCGGGTGTACGACGGATGCCGGAGCGCCTGGGCCAGCAGCTCCGGGTCGCCAAACCTCACCCCCAGCCGCTCCTCGAACGCCGCGCGGGGATCGTGGGTCATCTCGGCGAGGGAGTGTAGCCGCGCGGCGGGTCGGCGTCAACGCGCAGCGCCGGCTGCCGGATGGTTGCGTCTGCCGGCCACGGGCGCGCCACAGCAGCGTTCTGTTGGGGTATACTGCGAGCAAGTCCTGGTGAGCACTTCGCAGGCAGGACCCGGTGCGCCCCGCTCGCATGGCGCGGGGCTCCGCCAGCACACGGCGGGAGGTGGTCAGTAGATGCCAGGAATCCGCAGATCCTCCACGCCGAACGACGCCCATCCATCCGAGGTCGAGACCGAAGCACCGGGGGGCGAGACCGCGGACGCCGGAGGGCTTTGCGACTGCATCCGTTCCTTCGCCGGGCGCACCCACCGCGAAGGGCGCCGCGTGTTTGGCCCCCCCACCCCGGAGTCGCTGGAGCAAGCCCTGAACGCCGTCCGGCTGCTGGCCGAGAGAGGCGTCCTACCCTACCGCGCCGTCCTGGGCGTGGAGTGCACCATCGGCCTGTTCCTCATGGCCGGACGGCGGCACGTGGAGCTGGAGCTCACGGGCGACGGGTCCGGCGTGCTGCTGGAGCTGCGGGTGGCGGGCCGCGAGCGGCAGATCGAAGAGTTTGACGACCTGGTAGCGGCCGTGGACAGGGCAGTATCGCTGCTGGGCTCCGAGGGGGGTCGGCGTGCCGCCGCGACCGCTTGAGCCCTTCGCCGACAGTGAGGAGCTCTACCGCGGCGTCGAGGCCCGCTCCATCGGCAGGGACGGCGCGCTGACCTCCCTCGCTGTCACCGTGGCGGGTACGTCGTTTGATCGTGCTACTCACCAACCCGGCGGCCCGCGGGACACCCTGGCGCGCAAACCGAACTACGTGGATGTGGCGGCTGCACTGTGCGGCCAGGTCCGGGCCCTCCGGGCGACCGCCATTCCCGACACCCAGCAGGCCGTTACCTACCGGTGGACCATGATCGACGACCCGCTCGGCCCGGAAGACGAGAACGGCCCGAACGACGCTCACTGCCAAGCCGTCTGCCATCCGGAAGGCGCGCAGCCCGAACCGGAGGCGACCATCCCTCCGGGGGTGGCCAAGCGGGCCAGGACCGGACTCGTGACGGCGATGCGGCTCCTCCACCTGTAAGGCGAGCGGGGGTGGTGCCGAGCGTCCTGTCTGCTCCTCCCTCCGCGAAGCGCGGCACGGGAGGGGACTCGCGGGATACCCAGCTACTCCCCTGCGCCCGGCGCCACCTCCGGCAGCCAGGCGCAGGGCGGCAGCGTGGCGTCGTGCCACAGCCACACGGCGTAGGCCAGCAGCAGGTCCACCACCGCCAGCCCGGTGAGCAGCAACAGGAGCGGCGGCCCGGGACGAAACCCGCCGGGCGCAGACGCGTCCGGCAGCGTGAAGGGCCGGCCCTCGCGCTCGGTCCAGCGGGGCGCGGCGCCGGCCCGCAACACCGAGCCGGTCTGCTCCGCCTGCGCCACCAGGTCCGCCACCACCCAGCGCGACCCGAACACCTCGGGCGCCACCTGCCAGGCGCGCGGGTCGCCCTCCACCGCCACCAGCACGGGGATCGCCGCGCTGTTCTCTGCGGTCAGCACCGGCTCTGAGGCCGGCACCGCGGCGAACGCCACATCGGCGCCCGCCAGCGCCGCCTCGACGCCGTCCACCACCTCGAGCCGCGCCTCGAGCTGCCCCTGCAGCGCCATGCGAAACTCCGCGCGGCGCTCCGTCGATCGGCTGGTGGCGCGGATGAGCTCGGGCCGGAGGATCCGGTCGGCCGCAAGCACGAGCTGCCGCGCCACCTTGCCGGTGCCGATCACCGCCAGCCTCGCGCTGACCGGAGCCAGCCGCTCGGCCGCCCACACGGCGCTGATGCCGGTGCGCAGGTCGGTGAGGGCGCCGGCGGCCACGGTCGCCCGGCGCCCGGTCGGCAGGTGGCAGAGCTCGATCCAGGCGCGGCGCGAGGTGGCCACGCGCTGCCCGTCGGCGCCGCGCTCGCCCGGCTCCTCGATCCGCTTGCAGCCGCGGAGGAGCGGCGCACCGTTCGGCTCGTCCAGCTCGGCCGGCATCTCGAAGCCGAGGAACTCCGGCTCGCCCGGCCGGCCCACCCGTTGCGATCGCGTCGGATTGCGCGCCGCGCCGGCGCCCAGCGCACGGAACGCGGCGGCCCCGGCGGCGTCCGCCAGCTTGGCCGGCAGCCGCTCGGCAGCCGCGTCATCAAAAAGCCGCACGATCGCGCTCCGCGCACGGAGGATTCCCCGCGCCGCGTCCAATCCCCTTCACGGGTGGCGCAGCGCCTGGTTGGGAGACGCCGATGGACCTGGATCCGGCCGTGCTGAGCGACCCGGAAGCCCTGAGTCGGCTCGAGTGGCTGGAGACCGACGGCCTGGGCAACTTCGCCGCCGGCACCGTCAGCGGCATCCACACGCGCATGTACCACGGCCTCCTGGTTGCCGAGGTCGCGCCCGGCACCGGCAGCCGCCTGCTCTGCGCCAAGCTCGAAGAGAACCTCTTCCACCACGGCGCGCGGGTCGAGCTGGGCGCCAACCAGTACAGCGACACCCTCCATGGGCGCCAACCAGTACAGCGACACCCTCCACCCGCAGGGCTTCCTCGACCTGGTCGGCTTCCGCCTCGATCCGTGGCCCACCTGGACCTGGCAGGTCGACGAGGCGCGGCTCGAGAAACAGGTCCTGATGCTCCACGGCGCCGCCACGACCGTGGTCGTGTACCGCCTGTTGGAGGCCGCCGGGCCGGTGGGCCTGGAGCTCCGCCCGCTGATCGCAGGGCGAGATCGGCACGATCCGTCCTTTGAGAACTGGAGTTTCCGCCGGCAAGTGGAGAGCTCGCGCGGGCTGCTGCGGATGGCGCCCTACGGGCCTGGCTCCGAGGTCGCTCTGTCCTTCCCGGGCGGCAACTTCCAGGTCGACGGGTTCTGGTTCTACAACTTCGTCTACTCCCGCGAGACCGAGCGCGGGCTCGACGATCGCGAGGACCTGTTCAACCCCGGTGTGGTGCTCTTCACCCTCCATCCGGGCGAGACCGCGCGGGTCGGCGTGGGTGTCGCCGAAGTGACGGCCGAGCAGCTCGCCGGGGCGGAAGAGGTGGAGCGGGCGCGCCGCGCCGCCCTGCTCGCTGTGTCACCCCTCCCGCCCGCGCCGCTGCGCGACCGGCTGCTCGGCGCCGCCGCCGCGTTCCGCGTCCGCGAAGGGGCCGCCGCCGGGGTGGTGGCGGGCTATCCGTGGTTCGGCGAGCGGCGGCGCGACGCCCTGATCGGTCTGCCCGGGCTGTTCCTGGCGAGCGGGCGGGCGGAGCCGGCCAGGCAGGTGCTCGCCGCCGCCGCCGCGAGCCTGCCCGCCGACCTGGCCGCGGGTCTGGCCGGCGTGGACGAGCCCGGCTGGCTGGCGTGGGCCGCTGACGCCTATCAACGGGCCACGGGCGACGAGCGGCTGGTGGCCGAGCACGTGGCGCCGGCGCTGGCGGAGATGGTGCGCGCCTGCGGACAGGGCGAGTGCGCCGGTCTGGCGCGGGCCGCGGACGGGCTGATCGCGCACCAGGGCACCGGCCGGCCGCGGACCTGGATGAACGCGCAGCTCGGCAACTGGGTGGTGACCCCGCGCACCGGCAAGGCCGTGGAGGTCAACGCCCTGTGGCACTTCCTCCTCCGCCGGCTGGCCGAGTGGACCGGCGACGCCGCGGCAGGGGCCGCCGCCGCCACGCTCTGCGATGCGTTCCGGGCGCGCTTCCCGTCGCCTGCCGGCGGGCTCTACGACGTGGTGGACACGCCCAACGGCGACGACGCCGGCGTGCGCCCGAACCAGGTCCTCGCCGTCGCCCTCGACCGCGACCTCCTGCCCGACGAGCTGGCGGCGCAGGTGGTCTCTGTGGTGACCGACCGGCTGCTCACTCCCTACGGCCTGCGCACCCTGGCGCCGGGCGACCCGCGCTTCCGCGGCATCTACGCCGGCGGAGCGGCCGAGCGCGACGAGGCCTACCACCAGGGACCCGCCTGGCCCTGGCTCCTGGCGCCCTACGCCGCCGCGCTGATGCGCTGCCACCCCGACGGCCGCGCGGAGGCCCTCGCGCTGCTCGAGCCGTTCGCGGCGCACCTCGACGAGTACGGGCTGGGCCAGGTGGCCGAGCTGTTCGACGGGGTGGCGCCGCACACGCCGCGCGGCTCGCTGGCCCACGCGGTCAGTCTGGCGGCACTGCTCGAGATCGGCTGGCGGGCCGCCGGAACCGGTTGAACCGGGCGGATCGCCGTTAGAATGGGGGACATGCAGGAGCTGCTCATCATCGGCGGCGGACTGGCCGGCTGCGAAGCCGCCTGGCAGGCCGCCGAGCGCGGCATGAACGTGCGCCTGGTCGAGATGCGCCCGGCCACCCCCACCGCCGTGCACCACAGCGACCGGCTGGCCGAGCTGGTCTGCAGCAGCTCCCTCAAGTCGCTCAGCCTGACGTCCGCCTCGGGCCTGCTCAATGAGGAGATGCGCCGGCTCGGCTCGCTGATCCTGGCCTGCGGGCATGCCGCGGCGATCCCCGGGGGGCAGGCGCTGGCCGTGGACCGCGACGAATTCGCCGCCCGCGTGACCGCCGCCGTGGAGGGACACCCCGGAATGGCCGCCTTGACCGGGAGCCGCTCCCTCGCCTTCTTCGACGCGATCGCCCCCACCCTGGAGGCGGACAGCATCGACCAGACCGTGACCTTCCGCGCCTCGCGCTACGACAAGGGCGGAGCCGACTACCTCAACTGCCCGTTCGACCGCGCCGCCTACGACCGGTTCTACGACGCGCTCTTGTCCGCCGAGCGGTTCGTGCCGAAGCACCCCGACGACACGCGCTATTTCGAGTCGTGCCTGCCCATCGAGGTGATCGCCGAGCGCGGGCGCGACGCCCCGCGCTTCGGGCCGCTCAAGCCGGTGGGGCTGGACGACCCGCGCACCGGCCGCTGGCCGCACGCCGTGGTGCAGCTCCGGCAGGAGAACCGCGCCGGCACGCTCTACGGCCTGGTGGGCTGCCAGACGCAGCTCCGGCGGGGCGAGCAGGAGCGGGTCTTTCGCCTGGTGCCCGGGCTCGAGGCGGCGGTGTTCGCGCGCTACGGCCAGGTGCACCGCAACACGTTCGTCGATTCGCCGCGGCTCCTGACGCCGCACCTCCACCTGCGCGAGCGGCCGGAGCTGTTCCTGGCGGGGCAGTTGATCGGGGTGGAGGGCTACGTGGAGAGCGCGGCAGCGGGCTGGCTGGCGGGGGTCAACGCGGCGCGGCGGCTCCGCGGCGAGCCGCTGCTGGTGCCGCCGGAGACCACCATGCTCGGCGCGCTGGTGCGCTACGTGTCGGACCCCTGGGTGGAGTCGTTCCAGCCGATGAACGCGAACTTCGGCATCCTCCCGCCCGTGGACGCCCGCGGCAGAGCGGCCCGCAAGCAGGCGCACAGCGATCGCGCGCTCGCAGCGCTCGATGCGTGGTGGACGACAGTGAACAGTGAACGGTAAACGGCCCGGAGCCGGCGCTCCCGGCTCCCCGTTCACTGTTCACCGTTCACCGCCGCTGGGCCTCAGTGCCGAAGCGCCGGCCCGTGATCCGGATCTCGTGCCGTCCGGCGGTGAGGCGGATCACGGCCATGCGCGCGGCGGCGTCGATGCCGGCGCGGCCGGAGACGCCGTCCACCATCACCCCGCGCGGGACGAAGGGGCAGCCGATGCCGACGGTGGCACCGGTACGCGTGTAGACGGCGCCGCTGACATCCAGCGGGTTCGCGCTGAGGGCGGCGTCCACCGGCTGGCTGGCGGTGAGCACCTCGCCGCCGGGCACCAACGCGCGCGTCACGCGGCGGGCGATCAACTGCCGCCAGGGCCCTTCCGGGGCGGTGCGGAGCGCCAGGTAGGCGGCGTCGGAGAGCAGGTGATCGAGGGCGATCCCGCGCCCGGCGGTGGGGAACAGGACCCATTCGCGATCGCCGTTCTCCCAGGCCAGCCGGGCGCCCACGGTAGTCTCGCCGGTGACCAGCCCGGCGGTGGCCGCGGCCGCCGCGCCCGGCGCGCCGGGCAGCAACAGCACCAGGAACTGCGTCCGGTAGACCTCGGCGGTGCAGGCGACCTGGAGCGTGCGGCTGAGCGGGACGGGTGGCTCGCCGACGCAGGTCTCGACCGTTTCGAGCCGCACCCGGTCCGGCCGCAGCACCTGCACCCGCAGCGCCGCGGTGCCCGCCAGGAGCTGGGCCTCGTGCGGGTTGTCGCCGGTGGTGATCTGGCCCGGCGTGTGCATCAGCCACTCGAAGGCGCAGGGCCGGTCGGCGGCGAGCTGGTCGAAGACGAGCAGGTAGCCGGAGGTGAAGCCGAGCTGCCGTTCGAAGGTCTGCAGGCCCACTTCGGGCGGGTAGCTGCCGTCGGCCAGCCCCACCAGCGAGCCGCCGAGCGGGCTGAGCCAGGCGGCGGAGAGCTCCGCGGCGCCGGGCGGGAGCGCCGGCCCGGGAAGCTGCCCCAGACCGTCGATCAGCACGGTGTTGTGGGGCTGCGTGGTGGGCTCGGCCAGCGCGCCGGTGTCGAACACGATGGGCTCGCCGGCGTAGGCGACGGTGAAGTGGTTGGCGTCGGGGTGCACGGCCACGCGCGGGCGCCAGCCGTCCGGCAGCTCCGGCCGGCCGTAGGCCGGGCCGGCGGCGAGGGCGATCTGGAGCGCGCCCGCCTGCCAGCCGCTGCGCCACACGGCGAGCCCGTGCGCGGCGAACACGTGGTGGCTCTGCAAGGGGGCGATGCGGCGCGCGGGCTCGTCCCAGAGCACGGCGAAGGGGCTGCCGCGGCCGAGCTCGGCCTCCTCCCAACGCGACAGCGCGGCCCGGAAGGCGGCGGTGGGGAAGCGCTTGGCCAGCCGCGCCAGGGCCCAGCGCGCCGGCTCGCGCGGCCAGCGGTAGTACGGCCGGCTCTCGGCGGCGGCCTTCACGCGCGGCAGCTCGGGCCGGCCGACGCGGTCGAGATCGAGCACGTCGCGGCCGTTGGGCGCCAGCGCGTGGAGGGCCACTTGCGCCGCCTCGCGGAACACGCCGTGCTCGAACCGGTCGCGATCGGCGAGCCGCTCCCAGACATCGGCCACGCGGACGAGCAGCGGCAGGAGGGTGTTCCAGTCCTCGAACCCGCTCGGCCACCAGCCGTCGGTGGCGACGTGCTCGAGCACCGTCTCGAGCGCGGCGTCAGCGGGCTCGAGCCAGCGGGCGGCCTCGGGCTCGACGGGCAGCAGCGCCAGCGCAGCCAGGCTGAGGCCGGCGAGCGTGGCGACGATGTCGGGATCCTCGTAGGCCCAGGGCCCGGCCAGCTCGCGCTCGACGGCGGCGGCGGCGCGGGAGGCGTGATCGGTCAGGGTGCGCCGGAGCGCGGCGTGCGTGGCTTCGTCGAGCGTGCCCGCGAGGATGTCGTAGGCGAAGGAGCAGGCCGCCAGGAACCCGCCGCGTCGCGCGCTGAGCAGCTCCATCCCCGCGCTGGGCAGGATGGTGTCGAGGTGCGCCCGGAGGAACCCCAGGTCGCCCGTGGTGCCGGTGACGGCGGCGACGAAGGCGGCGCCTTCGAGCACGGCGGTGCCAGTCCGCGCCGGGCGGTCGGGGCCGGGCCGCAGGTCGAACTCGCAGTTCTGAAAGGCGGGGCTCGGCTGCTCGGCCTGCCGCCCGCGGAGGTACTCCCACTGCAGCGGCATGATGTGCAGGTACGGCCTCTCCAGGAGGCGGACCGGGATGATGCCGAAGGTGGCGGCGGGAGGCTTCATGGTGGCCCGGCCCCATTCGCTGCGCCGCCGCGCAGTTCCTGCGGCGGAGCGGGCTACGGCGTCAGCGTGAGCCGCCAGACGTCGTTCATCAGCGGCCACGAGTTCCCCGCCACGACCCACAGGCTCCCGTCGAACACATACACCGACGGCTCGTGCCGCGCCGACCACATCGTTTCAGACACCACCGGCCGCCACGACACGCCGTCTTCGGTGCACCACGACTCGGCGAAGTTCGCGCTGTTGGCGTTGTCGTGCCCGCCGATGAGGAAGAGCTTGCCCGCGTACTCGCGCGCGATGCACCAGTGCCGCGGCGCCCACGGCGCGTGCTCCAGCACGCGGGTCCACGTCGCGCCGTCGTCCGAGCACCACACGTCGTTGTGGGTGGTGATGGTCTTGTAGCCCTTCTCCGGCGGGTCGTTCGGCTCGGGCGTGCTGCCGGCCAACAGCCACAGCTTGTCGCGATAGACCGCCACCGCCGCGGCGCCGCGCTTGCCGAACGGCGCGCCGTCGGTGGCGCAGGTCCACTCCACGCCGTCGGCGCTGCTCCACACGTCCTGCCCGCTGCCGAGCTGCCAGATGCGATCGCGCCAGACCAAGTTCTCGCCGTAGGACCGCACGCCGAACGGCGTCTTTTCAAGCACCCGCGTCCAGGTGACGCCGTCGGCGCTGTTCCACACGCTGCCCTTGATCGCCCACAGCTTGTCGCGGTAGACCACGAACTCGCTGTAGCCGTCGTAGGGCGTGGCGTCGCTGACGAGCGTCCACTCCTTGCCGTCGGCGCTGTTCCACAGGTCGCGGACCAGCACGTTGCCGTTGTGGAAGGCGTTGCTGATCCACATCCTGCCGAGGAAGACCGCGTCCTCGGAGGTGTCGCGCGGGTCGAACGCGGCATGTTCGGTGACCCGCTCCCAGCGGGCGTTAAGCGGCTCGCCGCCGGGCGCGGCGAGCAGCGTCAACAGAGCCAGCAAGGTCGGCATCAGCATTCCCTCCTCATCAGCGCAGCAGGACCGGCTCCCAGGGCGCCAGGTCGCGCACCACCCATTCTGCGTACAGTGCGTCGGCGCCGGTCGGCAGCAGCCGCTCGACGGCGCCGCATTCGCGCACCAACTCGAACGACGCGCCGGAGTCGCGCACCCGCAGCTTCAGCTCGTCCACCAAGTCGAGCGAAGCATTGAGCGCCAGCAGCGCCGGCCCGCCCGACGGCGCCCGGCGGCACCACAGCGCTACCTTGTGGTACGACTCGACGTACGCCGGCAGCGTGTCGCACGAGAGCCAGCGGCAGACGCTCTTCATCTGCGTCGACTTGGCCAGCGACTGGAGCATCCGCCAGGGATAGTAGCCCATCACCGCCACGCGCCCGCCGAGCCGGTTCTCGAAGGCCCCGTTGCACGCGCCCGAGCTGACGCCGCCGAAGTCGCGCACCTCGGCCAGCACCCGGGCGCCCGGATCGATGGGCTCGATCAGGTGCGTGATCTGCGGCCAGAACGACGGCCGGCAGTCGCGGCCCCAGCCCTCGTGCGGATGGTTGAGCGGGTCGTCGCTGAGCCATTCGAGGGTGTCGGCGAGCTTGGTGCCGCGCACGGCGAAGCCGGCCAGGTCGCCCAGCCCCACCTCGTGCAGCCGCGCCAGCGCCGGGCCGTCGAGGAGCACGCCGCGGGTCAGCAGCTCGCGCAGCGCCAGCGTCCCGAAGTCGAGCACGGCGTCGCCGCTGAGGAGGGTCACGGCGCCGGGACCGGCGTAGGCCGGCGGCAGCCCCAGCTCGTGCAGCTCGCCGGCGTAGCCCATCGCCGCGCCCCAGCCCGCCTGCCCGAACCACCCGCCGTCGGGCGACTGGGCCGCGCAGCGGTCGTGCGTGGCGCCGCTCCACAGCCCCTCGCAAGGGCTGCGGCCGAACGTGCCGATCAGCTCGTCGTAGAACCCCCGGCAGCGGCCGACCGCCTCGAAGTAGGGCACGTACTCGCCGAACGGGTCGCTGGTGATGCCCATCACGTTGAGCGCCACGCCGCTGCAGCCGGCGCCCATCGCGGCGGCGATCTCGGCGGTGAACATCCGCCGGCTCTTGCGCAGCGCCTGGTAGGGGAAGTTCTCGTGCTCGTACTGGATGTCGGTGACTTGCGGCGGGAGGAGCGCGGTCTGCCGGCCGACGCTGTGCGCCTTGGCGAGGAGCTGCGCGGGCACCTCGTCGGTGTAGAACCCGCCGCCCGGCCGCCACTTGGCCGGCACGCCGCGCGGTCCACCCAGTTCCCGGCTCCAGGTGCCGAAGCCCAGCCCGCTGTAGGCGGACTCGCCGGTCATCAGCCCCAGCTCGATCCGCGGATCGACCGCGTCCACCGCCTCGCGGACGTTGCGGAAGATGGCTGCCAGGTACTGCCGGTTGTGCTCCAGCCACCTGCGCCGCAGCGCCAGCCGCTCGGCGCGTGTGCCGTCGTGGTCGAGCGCGGCGACAAGCTGCTCCCGCGTCCACTCCCGCCCGCTCTCCGCGGCGAACTTCGCCAGGCAATGCGCGCAGAAGCAGGCGCAGCGGATCGGCCCGTGGCTTTCCATCCGCAGGTCATCGTCGAGCCAGATGAACTCGGGCCCACTGCGGGCGAAGAGGGTGTAGCTGTCGCGCACGTAGGCCATCGCGTCTGGGTCGGCGGCGCAGTAGCAGCCGAGCGAGACGCGGCCGTCGAAGTCGACGAGGTGTTGCCAGGGCTCGTTGAGGGAGTGGTCGAGGTTCTCGTCGAGGTGGCCGATGGTGCAGACATGGTTGATGCCGACCCGGAGCCCGGCGCTGCGGAAGACGGGGGTGATCTCGGCCATCACGGCGGCGCGCTCGCGGATGGCGTCGAGGGGGAAAGGCGGATGAGTATAACCGGTGAACCAGGCGATCTCGGGGACGGTGTCGCGGTGGGCGGTGAGGAACTCGAGCAGCTCGGCGCGGCGCTCGGGGACGGACCAGTGGAAGACGCTGACCCGCAGGGAGATGTCGGCACGGCGGGCGGGCATGGCGGGCTCCTGAGGGGTGGGTTCCCGGATGCCACGTCGGCTCCTGCGTGGCCGGGCGCGGTCGTCACGCCGAGCAGCGACAAGGTATAATGCACATGGAGTGCGGCCATGACGGCGGATGAAGTGAGGGTGGTGCTGGCGAGGCACAAGGGATGGGGGTGACTTCGCTTCGGATCTTCGGGTCGGTTGCGCGCGGGGAGGCGAGGCCGGACAGCGACGTGGACATGCTGGTGGACCTGGATCCGGGGATGAGCTTGCTCGAGTTCATCGGCGTCAAGCAGTTCCTTGAGGATGTTCTCGGCTGCGAGGTCGACCTGGCAGAGGAGGAGGCCATGAAGCCGCGCGTGCGCGACAGAGTGCTGCGGGAGGCGGTGAGTGCCACCTAGGGTCTGGCGCGAACGAGTGCAGGACATCCTCGATCGCGCGTCGGCCATCCGGCAATCGACGGAGGGGACGTCGTTCGCGGAGTTCGCAGGCGATGCCGATATGCGTGATGCCAACACGCACCGCGTCATGCTGATCGGCGAAGCGGCCAACTCGATCCCGGAAGCCATTCGGGATCGCCACCCAGAGATCCCGTGGCGCCGCATCCGGGACATGCGGAACGTCCTGGTGCACATCTACTTCGCGGTGAGGGTGGCAAGGGTATGGGAGACCATTGAACGCGATGTCCCGGAGTTGGCACGCCAGATGAGGGAACTGCTGGCCGCTGAAGCAGGCACGGACGAGCAGTGATCTGACGCGGGGGGCCGCAGGGGAGCCGTACCATGATCGCACTGATTGCAGGGCCGCAGAAACCCCCGCGCTCGTTCCAGGGGCTCGGGTTGCCGTACCTCGCCGCGGTGCTGGAGGAGGGCGGCTTCGAGGTCAGGATCTGCGACAAGTACCCCACCACCCCGGACACCGACGAGCCGGCCGAGTTGGACGATGCGCTGGCCGGCGAAGTCGCGGATCAGAGCCCGTCCGTGGTCGGGGTCACCGTCCACACGCCCACCGTGGTGGAGCGGGTGCGCCTGGCCTCGTGCCTGCGGCGGCGCCTGCCGGACGCGCTCCTGGTGGCGGGAGGGCACCACGCTACCGCCGAGCCCGAAGAGCTGCTCCGCGGGTCCGAGTTCGACGTCTGCGTGATCGGTGAAGGGGAGTACGCCCTTCTGGAAATCGCGCAGCGCGCCGAGGCGGCCGGGCGGGCCACCGCCCTCGAACGCCTCGGCGGGGTGCGGGGCATCGCCTACAAGGGCGGAGAGGGGATCGTGCGCACCGCTTCGCGCCCGGCCGCGGACTTCGACGCCATGCCGATGCAGGCCCACCACCTGCTCGGGCTGGACGACTACGGCCCACACCCCAACCTGGGGATCCGGAGTGTCGGCCTGCTGACCCAGCGCGGGTGCGCGGTCCGGTGTGCGTTCTGCCTCAACCCGCAGGGCAGCCTGGTGCGCAAGCGCCACCCGGCGAGCGTGGTGGACGAGATGGCGGAGGTGGTCAGCGAGTTCGGGGTGTCGGGCTTCAACGTCTACGACAACATGTTCGGCGTGGATCGCCGGCACGCAGCGGCGGTCTGCGACGCGATCCTGCGCCGCAGGCTCCAGGTGACGTGGGAGTGCTGGACCGGCGGCCACCTGGTGAACGGTGAGCTCGCCGAGCGGATGCGGGCGGCAGGCTGTGTCCGAGTGGGCTTCGGGGCCGAGAGCGGCGATGACGGGGTGCTGAAACAAGCCCGCCGGGGATTCAGGGCGGCACAGCACCAAGCCGGCCTGCACGCCCTCCGGTCGGCGGGTGTGAAGACCGAGGTGTTCTACATGCTCGGGCTGCCGGGCGAGTCGCGCGAGAGCGTGCGTCGGACCGTCGAGTTCGCTAGGCAGTGCGGTGCCGACAGCACGGTTTTCGGAGTCTACCGGCCGTACCCCGGCACCGCCGTGTGGCGGCACCCGGAGTCGTTCGGCGTCCGGATCACCCGCGGCCCGAACTACGAAGCCTACGCCGAGACGACGAACCTGTCGCGGTCGGCCATTCTGGAGTCGGTCGAGTGGGCTGGTGAGGAGCTGAACCGGAGCGGCGTGCGGGTGGACTTCCTGCGGAGGGACCAGTACGCGTGGGAGCGGAACTGACGGCCGGGACGCGCGTTGCCTGAGGCCGCCCCGGTCACCCCGGGAACACGTCCCGGACCGGCAGCGCAAACCCCGGCAGCAGCGACTCGCAGGTCAGGACGTCCTCCCGCCCGAGGAGGCGGATCTCGTCTCCCGGCCCATAGACCGTGATCCGTGTGGTGCTCGGCCAGGCGACCCAGACCACCTGGACGCCGGTACTGAGCCACTGCCCGGCCTTGGCCAGGACGTCGCCATGGCGGTCGTGCTCGGAGACCACCTCCACGACCAAGTCGGGCGGGATGTCCGGGTACGGGATGACAAGCGGCTCGGGCAGGCGGCCGGCACGGTAGAACGCGCCGTCGGGTGCCCGCACGGTATCGGGACCGCGGGCGATGACGATGCCCGGATCATTGGTGGAGCAGCGCCCCAGATGGTGCTGCTTCACCCACAGGCCAAGCTCACGCATGATCGCGTGGCACACCTCGCCGTGTCCGAAAGACGCTGGCGGCATCTCCACGACCTCCCCCGCGATCAGCTCCTGCTTCATCCCGTTGTCGGGCAACGCCGCGAACTCCTCCGCAGTGAGCAGCGGTGCGGCCTCGGGCTGGCTCATGGTCACCCTCCAAGCCCATTGTACCCCGTCTGCAGACGGACCGGCAACTTGGTCCAGAGCGAGACGGACCATGGGCAGGATGCCCATGCCACAGCCGGAACCCCCGTCCACCGGAGCTCCCGATGCCCCCCCCCCCCGCCGCCTGCCTCCTCCTCGGCGCCGTTACCGCCGCCTCCGCCGTGCAGACCCTCTACGTTGCGCCGCACGGCAGCGACGCCGGTTCCGGCCGCCTCGATGCGCCCCTGGCCACTCTCCCTGCCGCACAGGAGGCCGTGCGCAAGCTCAAGGCCGCCGGGCTCACGCAGCCGGTGGAAGTCGTCCTCGCCGCCGGCACCTATACGCTCGCTGAGCCGCTCACCTTCACCCCCGACGACTCCGGCACCGAAGCCTGCCCCATCACTTGGCGCGCCTCCGACGGGGCCAAGGTGGTCCTCAGCGGCGGGCGCGCCATCACCGGCTGGAAGAAGCGCCCCGACGGCCTTTGGTCCGCCAGTCTGCCCGACGCTCGCGACGGCAAGCTCGACTTCCGCCTCCTCCGCGTCGGCGACAAATGGGCCACTCGCGCCCGGCACCCTAATGCCCCCGCGATCCCCGAGCCCGCCTCACCCTACACCGTGCCCAACCCGCGCACCGAGGGCTGGGCGTTTGCTCAGTACGGCGGCGAGCCGTGGGAGCGCGGGCTGATCAACGTCGGCGTGTCGAATGTCCACAACGTCAACGACAAGCTCACCTGGACCGTCCGCGTGCCGGCCGAGGGCGACCACCGCGTGTGGCTCCGGTACGGCCACAACATGGCGCACTACAACCGCCCCGAGATGAGCGACGTCTACTCGCTCCAGGTGGATGACGGCGCCCCGGTGATGCTCCGCGACCTGCCCGACACCGGCGCTTGGAACGCCTTCAAGTGGTCGCACACCGCCGACCTCCACCTCCCCGCCGGCGAGCACCGGCTCGGGTGGGCCAACACCAAGGGCGGCGGCATCAACATGGACATGTTCCTCTTTACCGACGATCCCGCCTGGGACCCGGCCAAAGCCATCGGCGACCCGAGTTGGTGGGGCGCCTTCCGCCTCGACCCGCCCGCGCCCGGCCGGCACCAGCTCCTCGTCCAGGTGGAAGCCTGCGACTCCGCCGTCGGCCCCGAGATCCAGGTGCCCAAGGTCACGCCCCCGGGCACCGTCCAGTCCATGACGTACGCGCCCGGCGCGCTGCCGCGCATCGAGGATGCGAGCGGGGCGGAGGTGCACGTCTTCATCGCCTGGGGCTGGGTCAACGCCATCGTGCCGGTCCGTCGCATCGACGAGGCGCAGCGCCGCATCGAGTTCGCCGACCCCGGCGCGGCGCAGGACGTGCGGATGGGCAACCGTTTCTTCCTCGAGAACGTCCGCGAGGCGCTCGACGCGCCGGGCGAGTGGTACCTCGACAAGCAGGCCGGCGAGCTGCTGTACCTGCCGGACAGCCCCGACTTCCCGAACCAGCCGGTGGTCGCGCCGCTGCTCGACCGGCTGATCGTGGTTCAGGGCGACAGGCAGAACGAGAAGTGGGTCGAGCACCTGCGCTTCGAGGGGCTGACCTTCACCGACACCACGTACAACCTGACGCGCGAGTACTACACCCCGTCCGACGCGGCGATCTTTCTCAGCGCGGCGCGGGACTGCCGGGTGGCGCACTGCGAGTTCGTCGGCACCGGCGGCTACGCCTGCCAGTTGGACCAGCGCACGCACCAGTGCAGCTTCGCCCACAACCACGTGCACGACGTGGGCCAGGGCGGCGCGCACCTGGTGGGCAACACCCCGGTCCAACCGCACCACAACCGCATCTACGGCAACATCATCGAGCGCATCGGGCGGATCTACAAGCACGTGGCCGGGGTCTACGCCACCCACGGCAGCGATAACCAGGTGGACCACAACCGCATCACCGACTGCCCGCGCTATGCCATCTCGTTCAAGAGCCAGGGCGAGGACCGGCTCTCGCACCGCAACGTGATCGAGTACAACCAGCTCCTGCGCACGAATCTGGAGACCAACGACACCGGCGCCATCGAGACCCTGGGCTACGAGCACCGCGACAGCGGTAACATCATCCGCTACAACCTGATCCTCGACTCGGTCGGCATGATCTGCACGGCCGACGGGGCGATCGTGACGCCGCACTTCACCTGGGGCGTCTACCTGGACGACTACTCCAGCGGCACGACGATCTACGGCAACATCATCGCCCGCACGCACAACGGCGGGGTGTGCCTCCACGGCGGGCAGCACAACGTGATCGAGAACAACGTCATCGTCGAGGCCCACGACCACATGGTCCGCCTGCAGCCGCGCGACGCGTTCATGCAGGGCAGCCGGTTCGAGCACAACATCGTGGTCTGGAGCCGGCCCGAGACGCAGATGGTGTTCTGCTGGGACACGAGCCGGCGCGACCTGTTCACAGCCTGGGACAGCAACCTCTACTTCCTCACCACCGGCGACCTGGCGACGCTCGACAAGCCGTGGACGTACCTGGGGAACTGGGCCAAGTGGCGCGCGGCGGGGTTCGACGAGCACTCGCAGATCGCCGACCCGCTGTTCGTCGACGCGGCGCACGACGACTACCGGCTGCGGCCGGACTCGCCGGCGTTCAAGCTCGGGTTCAAGCCCATTCCGGTGGCGCAGATCGGGCCGGAGGCGGCGCCGGGGTAGCGCACCCGGCGACTGGAAGTCGCGGCAACCATCCAAAGTCCGCCTGCGTGGACTGTGGATCCGAGAACCCACGCAGGTGGGTCTGGCATGGTTGCCGCGGTTTCCAACCGCCGGGCAAGAGCGTATCATCCCGCCAGGAGCCCCGGCATGTCCGATCGCGTCACCATCACCAGCGTCCGCGCCATCCTCACCCAGCCCGCCGGCTCGCGGCTGGTCGTCGTCCGCATCGACACCTCCGACGCCGGGCTGTACGGACTCGGCTGCGCCACCTTCACCCAGCGCCACCTGGCGGTGCAGACCGCCATCGAGGAGTACCTCGCGCCGCTGCTCACCGGCCGCCCCGTGGAGAACATCGACGACCTCTGGCATACCTGCTGGGTCCACTCCTACTGGCGCAACGGCCCGGTGCTCAACAACGCCATCTCCGGCGTGGACATGGCCCTCTGGGACATCCTCGGCAAGCGCGCCGGGCTGCCCGTCTACCAGCTCCTGGGCGGCAAGTGCCGCGAGGGCGCCGACGTCTACCGCCACGCCGACGGCGGCTCGCCCGAGGAGGTGGAGGAGAACGTCTGGCGTTTCCTGTCCGAGGGCTACCGCCACATCCGGGTGCAGATGGGCGGCTACGGCGGCCGCGCCGGCGAGCTGCCCAAACCCGACGGCGCGCCCGCGGGCAACTACTACGATCCCGGCGCCTACGCCCGCAGCGTGCCGATCCTCTTCGCGCACCTGCGGCAGAAGATCGGCTTCGACGTGGAGCTGCTGCACGACGTGCACGAGCGCCTGCGGCCCAACGACGCCGTCAGGCTGGCCAAGGAGCTCGAGCCCTACAACCTGTTCTTCCTCGAGGATCCGCTCTCGCCCGAGGACCTCGAGTGGTTCCAGAACCTCCGCCAGCAGTGCTGCACGCCGATCGCGATGGGCGAGCTGTTCAACAACCCGCGCGAGTGGATGCCGCTGGTCTCCGGCCGGCTGATCGACTACCTGCGGATGCACATCAGCCAGATGGGCGGACTGACGCCGGCGCGGAAGGTGGCGGCCTATGCCGAGCTGCACGGCGTGCGCACGGCGTGGCACGGCCCGGGCGACGTGTCGCCGGTGGGTCATGCCTGCAATCTGCACCTCGACCTGGCCTGCCACAACTTCGGCGTGCAGGAGTGGCCGGGCTTCCCCGACCCGCTCCGCGAGGTCTTCCCCGGCTGCCCCGAGGTGCGCGGCGGGTACATGTACGCGAACGACCAGCCCGGCTTCGGCATCGACCTGGACGAGGAGCTGGCTGCCAAGTACCCCTGCCGCAACGACATCGACCACTGGACGCAGACGCGCTGGCCGGACGGGACGGCGGTGAAGCCGTAGGCGGCGGCCGGCGGCGGCTCCCGCCCTGTGTGCAACACTGTTGCATTCAGGCGGCGCCGGCCCTATACTGGGGAGCAAGTAAGCGGGAACAGCTTCGATGACGCGCTTTGGACTGACCAGGCTCCGCCGTCAGTTCGCCGCCCGCCCCGCGGCGGCGGTAGCGTTCACCGTCGTCTTCGGCTGGTCGCTGCTGACCAGCAGCCTGCTCCACACGCACCTCCGCTTCGACGAGGTCGTCGCGGTCAGCGCCCCCGTGACGTCGATCCACGGGCCGGCCGTCTCCGGCGGACCCGGGCGGCGCGCGGCGTCGGCCTGTCTCGCCTGCGAGCTGGGCTGCATCTCGCTCTTCGGACTTCACCTCCACCTCGTCACGCGCCCACGGGACAGCGTCGGCCTCGTCCGTCCGCTGCCCCCGGCGCCACCCCGCGCCCGGCTCTCCGCCGGCGACGTTCAGCTTCGCGCGCCACCTCGCCAGCACTCCTGACGCCCGACCGCCACGCCGCCCATGAATCCCGGCGCGCGTGCGGCCCCGTCCAGCCCGTCGCGGCGGTCGTTCGTCTGCTTGCGCCGCCGCGGCCGGGTCTGGAGCCCGCTTGGTTCAGGAGACGACAATGGCTCTCCCCCTCCCGGTACGCCGGGCCGGCTTCACGCTGATCGAGCTGTTGGTGGTGATCGCGATCATCGCGGTCCTGGCGGCGATCCTGTTCCCCGTGTTCGCCAAGGCGCGGGAAAAAGCACGGCAGACGAGCTGCCTCAGCAACAACAAGCAGTTCGCGAACGCGATCCTGATGTACTCGCAGGACTACGATGAACGGGTCATGACGCAGAACGAGGATCCCGCGATCCTGCACTTCTGGTACCGTCCGTTGCAGGCGTACATGAGGAGCGACCAGGTCTTCCGCTGCCCGTCGCGCGGCACCGAAGCCGCGCCGCCGGAGACAGACTACGACGCGAACGGCTTCTTCACCCACAGCACCTCCCTGGCGCAGTTCCAGTTCCCTGCCGAACAGATCTGCCTGGCCGAGCGGCGCGTCGGCTCCGCCGACATCGACTACCATCCCTGGGACCTGGCACTGCCGGGCACGGGCAACGAGTTCGAGGATCACCTCGAGCCGGCGCGGCACAACGAAGGCTCGAACTACGCCTTCGCCGACGGCCACGCCAAGTGGGCGCGATGGGAGCAGACCCTCCAGCCCAGTGGTTCGCGCACCTACCCAGCGCTCAACCAGCACAGTCGCGACGGCATCGACTGGACAACCCTCCCGGGCGTCGAGTGAGCTGCGCGCCGGCGGCGCTGAGCCGGAGGAACCGGCGGACGAGCCCGAATACCGCTCCGTCGCCCGCCCGCCGGGCCGGATGCAGGGATGAAGACCGTCGGCTTCTTGCTCACCTTCTGCGCCATGCAGGTGATCGCGCAGTTGCTCTTCAAGTACGGCAGCGCCGAGGGCGCCGAGCGGCAGCGCTGGCTGCTCGGCTTCATCGGCGGCAACCTGTTCGGCGCCTCGAGCATCTGGCTGATGATGCTGCTCTACCGCCAGATCAAGAGCGGCAATGTGGCCATGGGACTGGCCTCCGGGCTGTCGTTCCTGCTGATCCAGGTCGCGCTGGCGATTGTCTTCAAGACGCGCCTGTCTCCGCTGCAGATGGCCGGCGCCGGCACCATTTGCGCGGGGATCGTGATGATGTGCCTCGGCGGCAAGTCGGCCTGAGCGCGTCGCGGTAGGGCGTGCTATCGGTTGCGTTCAAATGCCGGTGTGGGGCGGGCGCCCTCGCCCGCCGTTTGTCCACCAAGC
>JACPDV010000080.1 GCA_016183835.1 Armatimonadota bacterium | reverse complement strand
GTGGGACTGGGACGACGACAAGGTGCGGCTGCTGAAGAAAAAGCTAGCCGCCGTCGACGTGTTCGACGAGACCCAGGCCGACAAGGCCGCGGTCAGTCCGTGGTACGCTCTGGGCTCGATGATCTACCTGTTCTGGATGATCGTCATCGCGTCGGGCGTCCTGCTCATCCTGTGGTACCTGCCCAACACCTCCCGCGCGTACGACAGCATCCTCCGCATCCAGCACGAGGTGCCGCTCGGCTGGCTGGTGCGCGGCATCCACAAGTACGGCGCGGATGCTATCATCATCGCCACCACCCTGCGCATCTACCGGCTGTACTTCACCGGGGAGTACAAGACCCGCGAGCTGGCCTGGGTGATCGCCATCGTCACCCTCATCGTCGGCATGTTCTCCGGGCTCACCGGCTACCTGCTGATGTGGAACCAGCGCGCCTTCTGGGCCTCCAAGGTGTTCGCCACCTTCCCCACCTACCTCGACGACATCCCCGGCGTCAGCTACACGCACTTCGGCATGACCCAGGCGCAGTTCATGCTCGGCGGCACGGCCATCGGCGAGGCCACCATGACCCGCTTCTACGCGGGGCACTTCGCGCTGAGCTTCATCTCGCTGATCTTCGTCGAGGCCTACTTCATCCGCAAAGGCTACCGGCGGATCGCGCTGGGCTGGGGCGGGATCGCCATCTGCTTCCTCATGCTGGCCAGCGTGGCGGCGTTCCTCCCCGTGGAGCTGGGCAGCCGCGCCAACCGCGCCGAGACGCCGCTACCCATCCTCTCCGACTGGTACTTCCTCGGGCTCTACCAGATGATGAAGGAGATGAAGCCGTTCTGGGCGGTGATCGGCACCATCTTCATCCCGGCCATCGCGCTCGCCATGCCCCTGCTCGACCGGGCCAAGGATGTGCCCACCTGGCGGCGGCCGTTCTTCTTCTGTTTCGGTCTCACCGCCCTGATCCACTGGCTCGCCATGAGCTTCATGATCATGAGCGACTACGCCGTGATCTCCACCGACCCGCCGCGGCTGTGGGCCTCGTTCGCCCTCGTCTGCCTCGCCAGCGGGTGCTTCGAGTTCAAGGCCATGGGCTTCCCGCGCAAGGCGCTGATCAAGCGGGTGGGCGGGCTGGTCGTGATGTGGGCGGCGCTCTACCTGGTCTTCGCCGGCTGGACCCGCTTCCGGCTGCCGGAGTACGCCGGGACCTACTACCTGTGGGGTAAGACCAACTTCGTCATCGAGCCCGACGCGACCAAGCGCGACCTGCACAACAGCCTCTTCCGCGGCGATCCCAAGGCGCAGAACCAGACCATCGCCAACACCGTCCACGCGCTGCGCTGGAGCTGGGTGAACGAGTGGTACGAGGCCGACGCCGACCAGGTCAGGCGCATCCAGCAGGCCCACAACAGCGTCCGCGGATGGTGGATCCTGATGACCGTGATCATGCTGGGCTCGGCCGCCTTGACCGTCGGCACGACGCCGCCGGGCGGGGTGGAGTCGCTGATCTACCCCAGGTGGTGGCGGTGCTGTCGCTGTCGCGCTGCTTCCACGTCTGCCATCTCTGGTCGGCGCACAAGTCCGTCGCGGTGGCGTTGGAGGGCCTCGCGTGGGCGTCCCTGCTGGCGGGGGCGATGTTCCTCTTGATGCTGAGGACCTACGCGGCCGAGCGGGCCCGGGGCAAGGTGGTGCGGAAGATCCGCGTCTTCGAGCGGATCCTGGAGAGTGGCGCCCATGACACTGACTGAGTCGCAAAAGCGCCAGTTGGGCTTGCTGATCACGTTCGTGGCCGTCGGCATGGGCGTGCTCGTCTGCCTGGCTGAGTGGATGAACGTGGAGAAGACCGTCAGCGGGCCGACGTTTGCGGAGCGTGCCTTCATCTTCCTCTTCGGCGCGGTGCACGTGGCGGTCGCGGCCATCATCACCGTCTACAGGAGGACCGCCACGTGAGCCTGCAACCCATCGACTCGGTCGCCCGCGACGACCTGTACGAGCCGCGCAGCCCGTACCGGCGGTTCTTGCGCCAGATCACCATCGCCCAGGTGCGTCTCGAGCGCTGGCTCAACGAGCTGGTCTCCTACGAGCAGAACCCGTTCTACTTCCACGGCGCCATTCCCACGTTCGTCTTCTGGATGCTGGTCCTCAGCGGACTGGGACTGCTGTTCTACTACAAGCCCACCGTCAACGAGTCGTACGAGAGCCTGCAGTATCTCGGCATCGTCCCGTTCGGCGGGGCCATCCGCTCCAGCCACCGCTACACCGCGGACATCATGCTGATCGCGGTGTACCTGCACATCCTGCGGGTCTACATCACCGACCGGCACCGTGATTACCGGATCGTGCCCTGGCTGACCGGCGTGGGGCTCCTGTCACTGGTCTACATCGCGGGGATCAGCGGCTACCTGCTGTGTGGCGACGAGCGCGCCTGGGGGCTGACCTACCAGATCCGCGCCGCGCTCCGGTCGGTGCCGCTGCTCGGCACCGGGCTCGACACGTTCTTCCTCGGCGGGCGCGAGATCAGCGACTTCACGGTGGTGCGGTTCCTGTTCTTCCACATCGCCGCCGCGTCCCTGATCTTCTGGATGCTGTGGATGCACCTCCTCCGCATCCGGCGGCCGTTTCTGGTCGTCACGATGGGCATCGGTGCGGCGGTGATCGGCCTGACCCTGATGGTCTCCGGGCTCTGGCCGGCGCTCAGCTTCGCTCCCGTGGCGAACCCGCTCGACCCGCCGGCCGGCTACGCGCTGGGCGACTGGGTCTTCCTCCCGGGGTTCATCCTGCTCAGCCTTCCGGCCATCGGGCCGACGCTCTTCTGGGGCGTCACGCTGGTCTTCTTCGGGCTGCTCCTGGCGGTGCCCTACCTGCTCCGCGACACGCGCAAGAACATCGCCCAGGTGGTGCGCGACAAGTGCGTCGGCTGCCAGCTCTGTGCCATCGACTGCCCCTACGCCGCCATCCAGATGGTGCCGGTGTGGAACGAGCGGAAGAACAAACCCGACCTGCTGGCGGTGGTCTATCCGCCGCGCTGCTCCGAGTGCGGGGTCTGCGTGGGCTCGTGCGACTTCGACGCCATCGAGCTGGGCAGCATGCCCTACGCCCGGCTGGAGGAGATGGTGCGCGACCTGGCGCCGCGGCGCGACGCGGCCGCGGCGGAAGCGGCGGGAGACTAGCATGAGCGACACCACGCAAGTGGAGCCGGCCGAGACCCGTGACACGGCGTACGAGCCGCAGGTGCTGGCCCTGATCTGCGAGCGGAGCGTGCCCATCGCCGAGTTGGTGGACGCCGAGAGCCGGCTCAGGGACGCGAGCAACGTGTTCGTGCTGCGCTTTCCGTGCAGCGGGATGATCAAGCCGGCGCTGGCGCAGCTCGCCCTGGAAGAGGGCTGGGACGGCGTGCTCGTGGTCGGCTGCGCGGTGGGCGACTGCCACTTTCGCGAGGGCAATCTGTTTGCGCGGGAGCGGTTCCGCGGCGATCGGGCGCCCAACAAGTTCCGTCGCATGGATCAACGCCGGGTGGCGCTGCTGTGGCGCGCAATCCCCGAGGGCGACCGGTTCCTCGAGACGGTGCGCGAGTTCAATGCCCAACTGGTCGAGCTGGGGCCGAACGTGAGGAACGACGATGGCAAAGCGGCGCGCCGGCGCTGAGGGCGAAGGCTCCATCCGCGCCAAGGTGGACTGGAAGTACACGCTGTTCTACGCAATGTTCTACGTGCTGCTGATCATCATCGCCTTGTTTGGCGTCGTGGCCGAGACGTAGGCCGAGATGCACCGCCGGCGCACCGTGGCATCCGTGCTGCTCGTAGCGCTCCTCGCCGCCGCCGCGCTGGCCGCGGCGGGCAAGGTGCGCGTGCTGGTGGGCGGCGAGCGGGTGGCCGGTGAGTTCCGCTTGCAGGGCGGCGCAGTGATCGGGCCGGTGGCGCCGGTGGCGGAGAAGCTGGGCGCCACCGCCGAGTGGCAGGCCGACGAGCGTGCTCTCGCCATCGAGCCGCCGCCCCTCTTCCGTCAGGAGGAGATGGAGTCGCTCTCCGGCCACCTCGTGAGCCCATTCAGCACACTCGCGCTCGGGCCGGCGATCACCGTGCGGCAGGAGCTGGCCCGCCGGCAGGCCGAGCAGCTCGCCAAACGCGACCCGGCCGCGCCGCTCCTCGCGCGGTACGACGTGGTCAGCGCCGTCAACTGGTACTCCGGCCCGCTCTCCTCCGACCCCGACGTGGCGGGTTACTCGGTCACGGCGCGGCTCTACCTGCTGGTGCCGGACCCGCAGGACCCGTGTCCGCTCGACGGACGCTACGTCACGGGCGATCCCACGGGCGGAGGCATCGAGTGGCGCGGTCCGCGGCCGGAGAAGATGCTGGTCGAGGAGCGCGAGTTCCACCTCACCCCCACGGTCTCGACCAAGGCGGAGCCGGCCGAAGGGCCGGGCAAGTGGACCGCGGCCGGCTGGAAGATCGACGAGGAGAAGCTCGTCAACTCTGGACCGGTGAAGCTCAAGGACGGCGACCTGCCGGTGCCGGTGCTCGACCCGGTCGCCGAGAACCTGCGGCGCTGATCCTTGCGAGGCACCGCGCCGGTGAGCAAGATGGCGGGTGCGAGGGTGCCTTGTGGCACGGATGAGCCCGGATCGGACCCCCTCTCCCACCGGGAGAGGGCTGGGGTGAGGGACGTCCCAGGCTCGCAGGCAAGCCCTCACCCCAACCCTCTCCCGGTGGGAGAGGGGGCCGGAGCGGAGCCTCGCGATGCGATCTGACACCCTCTGAGGGAAAACCTATGATGGCCACCGGCACCACGGCGCGGGCGACGTTCGAGGAGCAGGGCTATCTGATCCTGCGCGACCTCCCCGAGCCCGAGGTGGTCGCCGGCGCGCGCGCCAGCATGGCTCGTCTGGTGGACCGGGCCGCCGAGGCGCTGCTCGCCGCCGGGAAGATCACCGACGCGCTGCTCTCTGATCCGTTCGAGACCCGGCTCTACCACCTCTACCGCGAGCAGCTCGACAACGCGCCGAAGTCCTTCCGCCCGGAGCTGCACCTGCCCGAGCTGTTCGGCGTGTTCTTCCATCCCGGTCTGCTGGACGTGGTGGAGAGCCTGCTCGGGCCGGAGATCCGGCTCTACCCGAACTACACGGCGCGGCCGAAGTTCCCGGACACCGAGGCGCACCGGGTGCTGTGGCACCAGGACGGCGGCTACACCGCCAACATCGCCGCCGGGGACGGCGTGGACGATCTGCGGATGCTCAACGTCTGGTCGCCGCTGGTGCCGGCGCGGGTGGAGAACGGGTGCATGCAGTTCGTGCCCGGCACGCACCGCCTCGGCGTGGTGCCCCACGAGTCACGCGAGCACTACCTTGAGATCCCGGCGGTGATCCTGGCGCCGCACGTGCTGCACGCCGTGGACATCGAGCTGGACCCGGGCGACGTGGTGGTGTTCCACAACCTGCTGTTCCACCAGGGCCTGCCCAACCGCTCGCAGCAGATCCGCTGGAGCCTGGACTGGCGCTACCAGGACGCCACGCAGCCGACCTTACGCAAGGAGGAAGGCCACCTGGCGCGGAGCCGGCTGCATCCGGAGCGGGTGGTGCGTGACGCGGCGGAGTGGGCGGCGCGCGACTTCCGCTGACCCGCCTCCGCCCTGCGTCAAGGCACGAGCGGCTGGTCGCTGACGGGTGCGACGGTCGCGGTGCAGCGGGTGAAGCCCGGCTGGAGCATCTTGTTCACCGCCTCCACGCGGTCGGCCTCGACCAGGTAGTAGATCACGTGCTGGCTGTACGCGCCGTAGATCCCACGGATGGTGACGCCCTCGGCCTTCGCGTCGTACAGCACCACCGAACCGCCCTCGTCGCGCGGACACTTGTCGGGCGTGTGGACCTGAGTGACCATGAACAGCATCGCTCGCCTCTTTCCCCGAGCCCCTGTCAAGGGCAGTGTGGTGCCGGGGAGAAGCGAGTGCAAGCCGGACGGGCAAGCAGGTTCAAGGCACCACGATCTGCCGCACCGTATGCCCCTCGGCCAGCCGATCCAGCGCCGCGTTCAGCCCGTCCAAGCCTACCCGCTCGCTCATCAGCTTCTCCACCGGCAGCAGCCCGCGCAGGTGCAGGTCGAGGAAGCGGGGAATGTCGCGCGGCGGGATGCAGCTCCCCATGTAGCTCCCCTTCAGCGTCCGCTCCTCGCCCACCAGGCTGATGTGCGGGAAGCTGAACTGGTGGTCCGGGTGCGACACGCCAGCCGTCACCGTCGTCCCGCCGCGGCGGGTCACGCGGTACGCCACATCGAGTGCCCGCACCGAGCCGGCCGTCTCGAAGGCGAAGTCCACCCCGCCGCCCGTCAGGTCGCGCACGTGGGCCACGCAATCCGGGTCGGAGGCGGCCACCGCGTCCGTCGCGCCGAGCTGCCGCGCCAGGTCGAGCTTGTCTTCGAGCAAGTCGATGCCCACGATCCGCCGCGCGCCGCGGAGCACCGCGCCGAGCACCGCGTTCAGCCCGACACCGCCCAGGCCCACCACCGCCACCGTCGCGCCGGGCGGCACCTTGGCCGTGTTCACCACCGCGCCGACGCCGGTGAGCACCGCGCAGCCGAACAGCGCGGCCACCTCGAACGGCACGATCCGGTCGATCTTCACCACCGATCGGCGCGAGACCACGGCATACTGCGCGAAGGCCGACACGCCGAGGTGGTGGTGCAGCGTCTCGCCGCGATGGTGGATCCGCCGCTCGCCGGAGAGGAGCGTGCCCTGGACGTTGGCAGCGTTGCCCGGCTCACAGAGCGCCGGCCGGCCGTCGAGGCAGCAGCGGCACTGCCCGCACATCGGCACATACGAAAGGACGACCACGTCGCCCACGCGCAGGTCGTCCACGCCGGGGCCCAGCTCCACCACCACGCCGCTGGCCTCGTGCCCGAGGGTGAGCGGGACCGGGCGGGGGCGCACGCCGTTGACGGTGGAGAGGTCGGAGTGGCACAGCCCGGCGGCCCGGATCTCGACGATCACCTCGCCCTGGCCGGGCGGATCGAGGTCCACCTCGCCGATCTCCAGCGGGCGCGACTGCGCGTAGGGCTCAGGCAGGCCCATCTCCGTCAGGATGGCGGCGCGGGTCTTCATGCTCGTTAGTCTCCAATCGGCCGAACAAGAGGGCCGTCATTGCGAGGAGGTCCGCCGACGAAGCAATCCCGTCGGCCAGCCGCCCCTCGGCACCGGCCTCTCCAGGTTCGGTCCATCGGCGGAATAGCGTTGGTCACACCCGGCAGACGAGACTGCTTCGTCGCTCCGCTCCTCGCAATGACGGGCTCTCTCGTGTGCCCAGAGCCCTGTGTGGCAGCGCCTCAGTGCTTCGACCAGTCCAGCGTCATCTGCTCCCGCGCGCCGCGCGCCTCGACGATGGGCCACGAGGCACGCAGGTCGTCGCGGTATGGCCCGATCTTCGCCAACGGCAGCGGCTGGAAGCCGAGCGCCAGCGCCGGCGAGCCGGGCCTCAGCCGGTAGTCGCCGCCGGCGCGGTCCACGAACTGCGGGTCGGCGATCACCGAGTGCTGGTCGAGCCCCTGCGCTTGCCAGGCCTCCCACTCGGTCAGCACCTCGGCCTCGCGCAGCTCCACGTCGTCCACCCAGAGCGTGCCGGTGCCCTGGGAGACATCGATCCGGATGCGGATGAACGTCATGCCGTCGTGCCAGCCCGCGTCGCCCTCGGCGGGGAAGCGGAAGGTGACCTCGACCCGTTTCCACTCGGCGGCGGCCGTGCCCGCTACCGGCCGCGCCCAGAACGCCTTCGCGGGCACGTAGCACTCCGCCATCACCGCGAACCGCGTGTCCGCCGCGGCCCGGACACTGGCCGAGAGGCGGTAGGTGTGCCCCGGCTTGAGGGTGATGCGCTCGCTGTCGAAGTTGGAGACCAGCGTCTGACCGCTGGAATCGGTGGTCGTGCCCTTGCCGTCGATGCGCACCGACTGCTCGCCGCTCACGTGCTGCGCCGGGTCCACGGCGGCCGAGGAGTCGTTCGGCCGCACGCCCCAGGTCCAGCCGGTGGGGAGCTGGCCTGGCTCGCCCTCCTCGAACCCCGGGTTGGGCGCCAGGTTGGGTCCGGTGACGGCCTTGACCGCCTGCACGCCGGTCAGGAGCGGCGCGCCGTCGTGCCAGATCAGATTGCGGTCGGACTCGGTCTTGTCAAACGGCAGGTTGTAGTGGGCGAAGAGCACGGCGCGCGGCTCGCGGTAGCAGACGATGTTGCGCAGGAACCGGTTGCCGGCCATCTGCCAGGCATCGGCCAGGCTGCGGGTCAGCGCCACGTAGCCGGGGTACTTGTCGTAGGCCGGGGTGCCGTGGAACTTGTTCCAGGTGTCGGTCATCATCGGCACGGGGTGCCCGCCGGCGACGTAGCCGCTGTACTGCATCTGGCTGTCGCGGCCGTCGATGAAGACGTTGTTCTCGATCACGTTGTCCCGCCCGCCATGAACGTGGCAGCCGCCGAGGATGGTGCGGACCACCAGGTTGCCGTGGACGTGGGTGCCGCAGGTGCCGTCGTCGAGGTAGATGCCCCAGTTGAAGTGGGGCGAGGTCCACCGGCCGCCTTCCCAGCCGAAGCCGATGATGTCGTGCAGGTAGTTGTAGCGGATCTCGGTGCCGCGCTTGCTCCAGTCCACCTGCCAACTGTAGATCGCCCCGCAGTCGGCGGTCTCCAGGTCCACGTGGCGGATCTCGTTGTACTCCATCACGTGGTCGTTGCCGCCCCAGACGATGCCGAAGCGGGGGCCGTCGTGGATCAGGTTGTGCGACACGCGGTTGCCCACGCCGCTGAGCGCCACGCCGACGCCCTGCTTGTAGAAGACGCCGAAGTGGTGCAGGTAGTTGTTGTCGGCGTAGTTCCCGGCGGGCTCCAGCGTGTTGAAGTCGCCGCCGTCGAGGCTGACCGCGTCGCGGCCGGTGTCGTGAATGTCGCAGCCCACCACGCCGTTGTGCGTCCCGCCGCTGACGGCTACGCCCGAGCCGAAGTAGTCGCCCACGTTGCGGATGGTGCACCCGGCGATCCGGCAGTCGGTGGCCCCGGTGAGCGTGATGGCGGAGCCTTGGCAACACTCCACCACGAAGCCCTGGAAGGTGGTGTCTGCCGCGCCCGCGCGGAGATCGAGGATCGTGCGGACAAGCGGGGCGCAGACGGTCATGGTCGCGGGGTCCACGCCTTTGGGCGGAATGAAGTAGAGGGTCCAGGTGGTCTTGTCGAGGTACCACGGCGCGTCCAGCTCTTCGGGCCGGTTGCGGGCGAAGTAGCGGTCGCCGGGCCGGATGGCATACGAGGCGTTACCGCCCAGCTTGAGGACGTGCTGCTCCCTGTCCACCGCGGCGATGGGGAGAAGGTTGTTCCACCAGTTGTAGCGCGGGAAGACGAAGACCTCGCCTTCCTCCGGCTTCGCCCACTCGCGCTGGTCGGCCGGCTTGCAGCGCAGCTCGTTCTGCGGCTCACCGGGCACGTCCTGGTACATGGGCACGGGCTTGCCTTCGGCGTAGGCCCAGCCGCCGGTAACCGGGTCCTCGGCGTCGTAGTCGGGGTAGCGCGCCAACTGCATGCGCTGCCCGTTGCACAGAAGCTGGCGGAAGTAGACGCCCTGGAAGCCCTGCGCGCCCACCTCGGCCTGCAGGATCGTGCCCTGGTAGACGCGCCAGCCGGTGATGGCCCGGCCGCCGATCAGCACCGTCGGCTGCGGGCCGTCCGCGCGGTAGACCACCGGGGCGTCCGCCGTGCCGGCGTCTTGCGCGTCCAGGCTGAGGGTGCGCGTGACCGGGTAGAGCCCGGGGCGGACGCGCACCGTGGCGCCGCCGGCCGGGAGCGGCCCGGCCTGCTTCAGCGCCCGCACGGCGTCCCGCGCGCGCTCCAGCGAAGCTAAAGGCTGCGCGGCGGTGCCGGGGTTGGCGTCGCTGCCGCCGGCCGCGACGTAGAACGTGGCCGGCGCGGAGTTCGCGGCACCGAGGCCGCAGAGGATGGTCGCCAGCACGGCTATCCGGCGTAGGGGCGACCCTTGTGGTCGCCCGCTCGCCGGCGGCCGGCGCCCCGGGTTGGCGGGACGGGCGACCACAAGGGTCGCCCCTACGGTGTGCTTGGTCTCGAGCGGCGTGCTCAGCATCGGCGCCCTCGTCTCTCTGTCGAGCCCGTCACTGCCCCGCCAGGTCAAACCAGATGTCCACCGCGATCTCGGTGCCCATCGGCACGCCGATCCCCTCGAAGTACGGCCATTCCGCCGGCTGGGTGTAGGTCACCGCGGCCACGCGGGACGAGGCCTTGCGGCCGTCGGCCAGCTCCAGCTCGATCCAGAAGTTGCGCACCTTGTAGTAGTCGTGGCGCGGGTTCTGGATGCGGAACTGGTTGTGCCCGCCCAGGCCGGCGATGGCTTCGGCGGTCAGCGGCACGCCGACCTTCTCGACCCACACGCCGTTCACCTCGTCGCCGCCGGCCGGCGCCATGTCGCCCGGCTCGTGGTCGTTGACCACCGCCACCGTGCCATACTCGCCGGTGCCCGAGAGCCCGCAGCCGTCGTAGCGCAGCCACCCGCGCTTCGCGCCGCGGAGGTCGGCGGCGGTCAGCTCCGCCACCGGGTAGGGACCCGGCACCGTGCGGTACTCGCCGCTGTCTCCCAGCAGCGTGCGGGTCAGCACCGGCCCCTTGGACTCGATCCGCATGTCGCCCCAGCATGCCCAGTCGGCGCTGGAGTCGTCGGCGGGTCCCACGTCCGAGGTGAGCTTCAGCCGGACCGTCTTCCCGGCGATGTCGCTCAGGTCGGCCTCCAGCGGGCGCCACTCGTACTTGGCCACGTGCTGCCGCGCCAGCTCCGTGGCCTTGCCCGCCTCGTCCACCGCGGAGACGATGAACAGGATCCCGTCCCCCAGGTCGCCGCCGTCGCGCTTGCCCACCTGGCAGCGGAAGACCACCGGCGGGTCGACCGGGAGGGTCACCTCGTCGAGGAGCGCGTAGCTGTAGCCCACGCCGTTCTGGTACGGCGGGTGCATGAAGATGCCTTTGAGCGCCTTCCCGCCGCACGACATATCCGGATCGAGGTGGACCATCGCGCCGGTCCCGGCGAAGATGCCGTTCTCCTCGCCGTTGCGGAGGCACAGGCCGGCCTTGAAGGTGGTGGGCACGGGCACCATGCTGCGGGTCTCCCGCACGGTCCGCAGTGCCCAGGCGCGAGCGCCGCTCAGGTCGCCCGCCTTGACTTCCAGGTTGACCGGCTCCATCGCGTCGCGCGCCGGCTTGCCCAAATCCACGGCCACGAGCGTGGGCTTGCCGGGCGACAGCGTGACGGTCTGCCGCTGACCGAACAGCGTCACCTCGGCCGGCGCGGGCTGGCCCAGGTTCGAGGTCAGTGTGAGCTTGAGCGTGTCGCCGTCGAGCCGCAGGTCGCTGTCGGCCAGTTCGGCCAGGTTGCGCTGTCGGCCAGTTCGGCCAGGTTGAAGTCGATCCACGCGCCTTCGCCCCGCCACCAGTAGTGCGAGCCGGGCTTCAGGTCGGCGGGGATGGTGACCTGGTGCGCCTGCTTGCCGGTCGCGGTCACCTTCTCCCCCGCAACCACGGTCCAGCGGCGGCACTTGAGCGCGAGGCGAGCCGGGCCGGCGGGCTTGAGCAGGTAGCTCACCGCGCCCTTGACCGGGATGACGAAGGCCAGCCCGCGGGAGACGCGCACCTCCGCCGGGCCGAGCTCCTTGCGGTCCTGATCGAGCGCCACGGCCGTGGCCTCGCCGCCCAGGTCGAACCCGCACGTCGCATTGCCGTAGGGGATCACCTCGAACCCGCCACCCTCGGCGGCACGGCACACGGCGAGCCCGTCGCTCGCCGCCTTGGCTAGGTGGGTGAACTTGCCGCGCCCGTCGATGTAGGTGTACTCCGGGCTCACCACGTAGTCGATGCGGTGCCCGTCCACGTCACCGGCGAAGACCTCCACGGTGTGATCGCGGTTCCACCCGGCGTAGCCGGCGGGCGGCAGGTCGAGGGTTTTGCCGCCGACGGTGACCTTCATCCGCTCGGCGCGGCTGCCGTTGACCACGGTGACGCAGCCGTTCTGGTAGGAGTTGACGATCTGGCTGCGTTTGAAGGCGTCGTTGCCGAGCGCGGAGCTGGTGTCCAGGAGCTTGCCGGCGGCGTCGGCGTAACGGGTGGTGGCGATGCCGGCTTGCGTGTAGCCGGCGGCGAGCTGCTGGACCATGTAATAGCTGCGCATGGCCATCGGCATGCCGCCGCTCTCGAAGACGAGGAAGCCCGGGTGCCCGAAGGCGATGGTGGCCGCGAGGAAGCGGTCGATGGTGAAGTCGATCTCCTCCTTCGTGCGGCCGTAGCTGGCGCGGTCGCCGTAGAACATGCTCGGCGCGCCCATGCCGAAGTTACAGCCCAGGTCGTGGAGCTTGAGCAGGTCGAAGTCCACGAGCCAGGGGTTGTCGGGCAGGCGGGCGCCGGAGTCCTGGCCGTAGTTGCCGTCCGTGAGGCCGTGGAGGTAGCAGTGGTGGCCGCCCTCGGAGTAGACCGGCCCGTGCCACGCCTGCTTCTGGTGGAGCATGATCTCACCGTAGGCGTAGAACACCGCGGCGAAGGTGCCGGCGCCGGGGACGCGGGCGTCGTAGTCGGTGCGGTGCCAGGGCGCCACGGCGGTGTGCACGTCGCAGTAGGCCGTGCTGAAGTGGAACTTCTGCTGGATGATGGGCGCCAGCTCGGCGCACATCTCGACCGCCCACGCCGGCTTCGGGGCGTAGCAGCGGGGCCAGGCGGTCATGAGCTGCCCGTCGGACCAGCGGCCGATGCGGTCCGCGCCCCAGAACTCGTTCACCGGGGCGAAGTCGGTGTAGTTGTTGTAGGGCCCGTAGACGAAGCCCAGCTCGTCCTGCATGATGCGGGCGTACTTGAACTGACCCTCGTCGCCGCCCTTGCCCGGTGCGGGGCGGGTGCGGAAGGTGAAGCTCTCGCCCTCGTCGCGCCAGCCGGTCTCGTGGTCGGTGACGATGATGTGGCGCATGCCGTGGCGGTGCACGTCGCGCCAGAACCGGGCGTCGGAGTCACGGTTGCCGGCGCCGTGGGCGCGCCAGACGCCGGTGCCGGTGACCTGCTTCCACGGCGAGACGGGGTTGGCCACCGTCGGCAGCACCTCCTCGAAGCGCGGCGAGACGGTGACGAAGAGCCGCTCGTACACGTCGTTGCGCTTGCCGTTGGTCAGCGGGTTGTACTGCAGGCCGCCGTTGTAGGTCGCCCCGCGGTCGTCCACGCTGCCGGCGCCGTAGAGCACGGAGGCGTTGGACAGGTACCAGTCGGTGTGGCTCATGAGGAAGAGCGGCTTGTCGGGCGGCCCGGCGATCACGGCGTGCGCGCGGCCGTTGCTGTTGGCGAGGAAGGGGATCTGGGTGATGCGCGGCCGTTCGAGCCCCACGGCCCGGCCGTAGCGCACCTCTGCCACACTGCCGCCGAGCGCCTTCACGTCGATCACCAGCGACTTCTGCCACAGGTGGTAGGTGTACTCAGCCTCCGTGGTGACTTCGCCGGCGGTCAGGCGCCAGCGCGAGACGAGCGTGTCGCCCTCGATCCGGTGGCCCAGCGGCTCGGCCTTGGCCGGCGCGGTGGGGCCCTGCGGCCCGGCCAGGTAGAGCCCGCCGCCCACCAGCGGCTGGAACGGCTTACCCCGGCCCTCCCACTGCGCCGTGATGTCGTCGAACATGCCGGTCTTGGGCGCGATCCGCCAGGTCAACACGCCGTCTTCGCCCCGGTAGGTGAAGACGAAGCCGTCGCCGGCGGCGCGGAGGCTGGTGTTGAACGTCTTGGTCAGGTTGGTGGGGAGGATGGTCTGCGGGCGGGTGGGGAAGGGGAGCCTGCCCGGCCCGGTATTGGTGCCGGTGCCCTCGCCGGCGAACATGGCGATGCCGCGCTCCGGCCGCGGCTTGAAGGTCAGCGGCGGTTGCTCTTCGTGGAACACGCAGAAGCTATCGAGGAAGATGCTTCGGTCGTCCTTGTTGCGCCCGTTGGTGATCTCGAAACCGGTGAAGACCGCGCCGTCGGCGAGCGCGGCGCGTTGGTCGGCGGTCAGCAGGCGGTAGGGATGAAACCAGTAGTAGGAGTCGACTCGGTAGACGTAGACAGCCACGTCGGCGCCGGCCTGGGTGGCGAAGTGGGCGTTGATCAAGACCTGCGGGGTGGTAGTGTCGGAGATCCAGCCCCAGTTATTGCCGTAGACCCAGAGCGACACGCCGTCGAAGCCGGCAGGGCAGGGGATGGGCGCGGGCGGGCGGAGGAAGATCCGTGGCGGCGCGCCGGTGGCGTGGTAGGTCAGCTTGCCCACGTACTGGCCCAGGATCTGCTGCTCTCGCGTGCGCTCGAAGCGCGCGACGCAGTTCTCGGTCTCGACGGTCCAGCCGTCCAGGTTCTCGAAGTCGATCAGCGCCGGGTGGTCGTCCTCGGTGCGGTTGGCCCACACCATCTCATACGGCCGGGCGCCGACGGTCTCGCCCGCCTGACCGACCATCAGCAGACCCACGGTGAGCAGTACGCCTTGCATCTGGATGCTCCGCCGGGGGAGTTCGGGATGGGGGTAGCGGAGTCCTACCGCGGGCCGTGACGCGCTCGGTCGCGGGTGATAGACTTCCCGCCCGTGGAGGATCCGGCATGGTGGAGAGCGTTCGCGTGGGCGTGGTGGGCTGCGGCGCGATCAGCGGCGCGTATCTGAGCATGGCCCCGAATCTGCCGATCCTGGACATCGTGGCCTGCGCCGATTTGGACCACGACAAGGCCAAGGCGCGGGCCGCGGAGTTCGGCGTCCCGCGGGTCTGCAGCGTCGATGAGCTCCTGGCCGACGAGTCCATCGAGGTGGTGCTCAACCTGACGGTGCCCAAGGCCCATGCGCCCGTCGCCCTGGCGGCGCTCGAGGCGGGCAAGCACACCTTCGCCGAGAAGCCGTTGGCGGTCAGCCGCGAGGAGGGTCGGCGGGTCTTCGACCTGGCGCGCGCCAAGGGCCTCCGCATGGGCTGCGCGCCGGACACCTTCCTGGGCGCCGGGATCCAGACCGCGCGGAAGGTCCTCGACGAAGGCGCGATCGGCCGGCCGGTGGGCTTCACCTCGTTCATGATGGGTCGCGGCCACGAACACTGGCATCCGAACCCGGAGTTCTACTACGAGGTCGGCGGCGGCCCGATGTTCGACATGGGTCCCTACCACCTCACCGCCCTGCTCAACCTGCTCGGCCCCGCGAAGCGCATCACCGGCTGCGCCAGCATCGCCATCCCCGAGCGCACCATCACCAGCCAGCCGAAGTACGGCAAGGTGATCCACGTCGAGACCCCCGATCACATCTGCGGTGTGATGGAGTTCGAGAACGGCTGTATCGGCACCGTGATCCAGAGCTTCGCCGTGGTGCACGCGGTGATGGACTGGTCGCTGCCGATCACCATCTACGGTACCGACGGCGCGCTGCGCGTGCCCGACCCGAACGGCTTCGACGGCGTGCCGAAGGTGCGCGGCGCCGGCGACGAGGACTGGTCTGACGTGCCGCACGCGTTCCTCGCCGGCTACGGTCGCGCGGTGGGCCTGGCGGACATGTGCTACGCCATCCGCACCGGCCGCCCGCACCGCTGCAGCGCGGAGCAGGCCATCGCTGTGCTCGACCTGATGCAGGGCTTTCTCGACAGCTCGGCTACCGGCCAGGCCGTGTCGCCCAGCCTGCCCTTCGAACGCACCGCACCGATGCCCGCGGACCTGCCCTTCGGGACGCTGGACGAGTAGCCCGCGCATGAAGCTGCCCACTGCGCCGCAACTGTTCGTAGACTTCGAGCGGATCGAGAACGCCCACGCCAGCGGGCGGGTCAAGCGAATGCAGGGCGTGCGGCGGGTCTACCACCCGGCCGTGCATCGCCCGCACCCCGTGCTGGTGCCTGAGGCGCCGTGGGAGAGGCGTGGCTTCACCACCTCGACGATCTACGACGAGGGCCGCTTCCGGATGTGGTATCTCACCGCGCTGCCGGACGGGCGGCACGTCACCTGCTACGCGGAGAGCGACGACGGGTTGAGCTGGCGTCGGCCGGAGCTGGGGCTCCACGCGTTCGAGGGCAGCACGGCGAACAACATCGTCATTCCCGCCGACCATCACGAGGGGCAGGACCACTTCGAGTCAGTCCTCCGCGATCCGCTCGACCCAGACCCGGCCCGGCGCTACAAGGCGCTCGGCTGGTCGAGCCACGACTGGGACGGCCCAGGGAGCGGCATCTACACCGCTGTCTCGCCCGATGGCCTGCACTGGACCCACTCGCCCAACCCCGTGTTCCGCTTCCACCCGCGGCCAGGCACGGACGATCTGGGTCCGGTTGGCGACGCGCACTGCCTCATGATCGACCCGCTGCGCCGGCGCTACGTGGCCTTCCTCCGCCATCTGCCGCACCGCAGCGTGAGCTTCAGCGACGACTTCGAGCACTGGACGCAGCCCGAGCTGTGCCTTTGGTCGCAGCACTGGGCGGACCACCTCTACAGCAGCACCGGCTTCGTCTACGGCGATCAGTACCTGGGGCTGGTCTCGATCTTCGACCTCCGGCCCGACCACCACGACCTCGCTTGCTGGCTGATCTCGAGCCGCGACGCGCTGCACTGGGAGCGCTGCCAGACGGAGGTGCCGCTCGTGGGCTGCGGCGGGGTGGGCGAGTGGGACCGCTTCTTCTGCCACAACGGCGGCTCGCCGCCCATCCGCGTGGGCGACCGGCTGTACCTCTACTACCGCGGCGGCTCGATCCGTCACGGGCCTTACGACCGGACGGACGTGGGCACCACGGTCGGGGTGGGGCTGGCGACGCTCCGCGCCGACGGCTTCGCCTCGCTGGAGGCCAGCTTCGACGGCGGCGAGTTGGTCACCATGCCGTGGGAGCTCGAGGGCGGCGACCTGGTGCTCAACGCCAAGTGCGACTACGGATCCATCCGTGTTGAGCTGCTGGACGCGGAGGACCACCCGCTGCCGGGCTACGCGCTGGCCGACTGCGTGCCGGTGAGCGCCGACGGGACCGCGCTGCCGGTGCGGTGGACGGAGCACGCCGACCTGTCCGGGGCGGCCGGGCGGACGGTCAGGCTGCGCTTCGAGCTGCGCAATGCGCGGCTGTACAGCTACTGGAGCGGGGACGGGGAGAAGCCATGCAACCGCTGACCGTGGGCGTGATGGGCTGCGGCGCGATCAGCAGTTGGTACCTCCGCATGGCCCCCAACTTCGCGATCCTCGACGTCGCTGCGTGCGCCGACCTCGACGGCGAGCGGGCGGCGGCACGGGCGGAGGAGTTCGGCATCCCGCGGGTCTGCACGCCGGACGAGCTGCTCGCCGACCCGGGCATCGAGGTGGTGCTTAACCTGACCGTGCCGCAGGCCCACGCGCCCATCGGGCTGCGGGCGCTCGAGGCGGGCAAGCACCACTTTACCGAGAAGCCCCTCGCCATCGACCGCGAGGAGGGCCGGCGGGTGTATGAGCTGGCGCGCGAGAAGGGGCTGCGCCTCGGCTCGGCGCCGGACACCTGCCTCGGCGCGGGGATCCAGACGGCGCGGAAGGCCGTGGACGAGGGGCTGATCGGCCGGCCGGTCGCGTTCACCGCGCTGATGCTGGGCGGCGGCGCCGAGCGGTTCCACCCCAACCCCGAGTTCTTCTACAAGCCGGGCGCCGGGCCGATGTTCGACATGGGACCGTACTATCTGACGACGCTGCTCAACCTGCTCGGCCCGGTGAAGCGCATCGTGGGCGGGGCGAGCATCGCCATCCCGGAGAGGGTGATTGCCTCCCAGCCGCTCGCCGGCCAGGTGATCCACGTCGAGACGCCCGACCACGTCTGCGGCATCCTGGAATTCGAGGGCGGGGCGCTGGGCAGCATCATGACCAGCTTTGCCACCCGCTACGCCAGCTATGACGGGGCGCATCCCATCACCCTCTACGGCACGGAAGGCGAGCTGAAGGTGCCCGACCCCAACAGCTTCGACGGTGTGCCGCAGGTGCGCACGGCGGACAGCGACGGCTGGCGCGACCTGCCACTGGAGTTCGTTACCGGCTACAACCGGGCCGTGGGCCTGGCGGACATGGCCTACGGCATCCGCACCGGCCGCAAGCACCGCTGCAGCGCGGAGCAGGCGTTCGCGGTGCTGGACCTGATGCAAGGGTTCCTGGACAGCTCGGCGACGGGGCAGGCGGTGACGCCGTGCGTGGCGTACGAGCGGCCGGCGCCGATGCCGGCGGAGTTGGCGTTCGGGGAGCTGGACGCTTGAGGGGGCGGCGGCTCTTTGGGGTGGAATGGTCCCGATGGATGGGCCCCCATGCGCGCACTGGACCAGGTCGAGCTGTCGGACCAGGACCGCCTCGCGGTCGAGGCCGCGGCACGGCTGCTCAGGGAGCGGTATCCGGTGGAGGAGGTGATCCTCTACGGCTCCAAGGCGCGTGGAGACGACACGCCGGAGTCCGACATCGACCTGCTGGTGCTCACCTCGTGTGCGCTGAGCCAGGAGATGCGCGCGCAGCTACGGCACGACGTGATCGACGTGGGATGGGAGCACGACGTGCTCATCAGCCCGCTGGTGCGGGACCGCGAGGAGTGGCTGCACGGCATCTACCAGGTGCTGCCCATCCGTCACGAGGTGGAGCGGGATGGGGTGGTGGTGCCATGACCGCCCGTGAAGCGGGACGGCAGGTACCGGACCTGTAGCGGCACGCCAACGGCGTGCCGTCCGGCGGCCCGCTAGCCACCAAGGCCGGACGGCCACGCCGTTGGCGTGGCCCTACGGTCGGCGCTACGCCCACCGGCCCCGCTCAGTACGCCCAGAACCGGTACGTGTGCCACCCCGTCACCGTCCCCACGATGCTCCACGCCCCGCCCACTACGAACTCGCCCAGGGTCAGCCCGACGAACAGCGGGATCCCCTTGCGGTATGCCTTGAGCCCGCCCGCCTTGAGCACGCTGACTTTGA